>JADGPV010000043.1 GCA_017882245.1 Bacteroidales bacterium
AACCGATTTCGTGAGTTTTGGCACCCTCACAACTGAACGGGGTACATTTGTAACTGATTTGTCGCTCAGGCCTGAAGGAAATGCTACGTTTAATTTCAAAGGTCTGCTCAGAGCAGAAAACGTTGACCTTGCATATGTCACCCGGAACAATGAAATGTTCGGCGGTTTATGGTTGCATGCCAACATTGACGGATCGATGAAGTCTTTCGAACACCTTTCAGCTAACATTAACGGTGTAATTGACAGTGTTGAGATAAACAAATATCTCTACCGTGATGTCTCAGTTGAGGGAAATTATGTTGACAAGATATGGGATGGTGCCATTGCTATAAAGGATCCGAACATTAAAATGGACATCCTGGGAAGGTTTGATCTTGAAAAGAGCATGCCCGAGTTTGATTTTACTATGAATATTGCATATGCAGACCTCCCTAAACTGAATATAATAAAAAGCGACACTCTTTTTGACGTTTCCGCACTGCTCACTGCTTCATTCAAAGGCAGCAGGTTCGATAATATAGACGGTGATCTGAGATTGCTTAACTCAACCCTTAAGAATTCAAACGGACAAATAAATATTTACGATTTACTGATCAGTTCGGTAATAGATAGCGGCGTTCCGATGCTTAAACTGAAGTCAGACTTTGCCGATGCGGATGTGAGGGGCCCATACTCATTTGATGACATCGCGTATTCTGTTAAATCAATGCTCGCTGGATTGTTCCCGTCTAAATTCCCCAAACCTTTAAAGACCTCATCTGAAAAGTCATCAGCCAGCAATTTTACATTCGATGCGCGGATAAAAAAGATCGATAAACTAAACGAGTTCCTGGGTAACGGGTTAAGCATCGCGGATGGGAGCCGTCTTACCGGCCGCTTTATGTCTGACCGCTTTGAGACTGAAGCAGCATTCAGGTCAGGCGCTGTCGGGTTTGCCGGCATAAGGATGGGAAATGTACAGCTTAATGGCTCAATAAGTCGCAATGATGTTGCTCTTACTGTAAGTGCAGACACGCTCCTCCTTCCAGGCAAATCAGTGATGGGTAACTTCAGAATTGAAGCTAAAGGCGGACATGACACGATTGATCTGGGCATTAAATGGGATAATAAGGACGGAGATCGGACTTTGGGTGACATCAGGGCCAAAGGTTTCTTCAGCCTCAATGGCCGGAAAAAGCCTGTTTTGATCATAGGTGTGCTTCCGGCAGTATTTAATGTCAATCATATGAAGTGGACAATAAGTCCTGCACATATTGTCGTCGACTCGACCAGTATCTCTTTTAATAACCTGCTGCTTAACAGCAGAACCAATTTCCTGAGACTTGACGGTAAACTCTCATCCGATCCCCGTGATAAACTGACCCTGAGCTTTGAAGGACTCAATCTCTCCTATCTGAACAATCTCCAAAAGAAACCTGAATCCGGTAAAGAAGAGAATCCTGCAGAAATGACCATCGGAGGTACCATGAAGGGTGAGGTCACTGTATCAGACGTTTATGACAATATGCTTTTTGAAAGCAACATTAATGTCAGTGATTTCATGGTTAACAGTAATAAGTACGGTCTGGTGACTTTAAGAAGTGAATGGGATCCAAAGCAAAAAGTGGCAGTAATAAATGCATCCAACAATTTTGCCGGATCGAAGTTCTTTGACATAAAAGGCACTTATGCACCTTCATCCAAGATAGCTGACATTACCGTTTCCACTTTCCGCATGCCGCTTGACATCCTCAGTCCTTTCATCAAATCATGGGCTTCTGATCTGAAAGGTACTGGCTCGGGCACTGTCGGAATTCACGGAAAGCTAAGGCAAATCATTCTAAGTGGTTCTATAATGGCTGAAGATGCTTCAATGAAGATCGATTTCCTTCAGACAGCATATAATTTTTCTGACAGTGTCAGGTTTACTTCAAAAGGAATAGAATTCAGGAATATAAAGATCTTTGATGATAAGAAAAATCAGGGCACAGCTAACGGTATAATTTATCATAATTCGTTCAAGGATTTCAGGGTAAGCTTCGATTTTAACGTTAATAATATGCTGGTGTTAAATACGAAAGCCAAGGATAACGAATATTTCTATGGTACGGCCTATGCTACCGGTTATGCTGGCATCAAGGGAGACGCGCAAAAGATCGTCATTAATATTTCAGCAAAAACAGAAGACAATACAACATTTATTGTTCCTCTGAACTCGTCGGAAAAGGTTAGTGATTATCCCTATATTATCTTCGTCGACACAAAAAAGGAGGTAGAGATTGCCAGGAAAGAAGAGGACCTCTTTGTGAAAAAGGCGGAAAACAGCAATATCGAACTTAATTTTGATCTTGAAGTCACGCCTGCAGCAGAAGTACAGTTGATAATGGATGCCACTTCCGGAGATGTGATCAGGGGTACCGGGAGAGGTAATCTGAATATCAGCATGAATACTGAAGGCGAGCTGAAGATGGCCGGCGACTATATAATCCAGGACGGCGATTATCTTTTCACACTGGGCAACATAATAAACAAACGCTTTACAGTCCAGGAAGGAGGAACAATATCCTGGAACGGAGCCATTGAGGATGCTACAATCAATATCAAGGCTATATATAAGCTCAAGGCATCGTTATCTGATATCTATCCAGTGGATCCGAGCCTGAAGGAAAAAATTCCTGTTGAGTGTCAGCTCGGTCTCACAGGGAAGCTGATGAATCCCGTGGTCAAGTTTGACATATATCTTCCTACCGCTGATGACCGGACCCGGGAATATCTGAATATGGCGATCAATACTGAGGAGGAGCTCAGCTATCAGTTCCTTTACTTGCTCGTGATGCACAGTTTTTATCCCGACCCTTCATTATATGCTATCAGTTCCGGATCAAGCGTTCAGAACCCCAGCTTCACAGAAAGCCAGGGAACTGTTGCAATGAGTGTGACAACCATCGAAATGCTTTCCAATCAGCTCAGCAACTGGCTCTCAAAGATCAGCAACGACTTCGACATAGGTTTTAATTACAGGCCGAGAGATAAAATTACTAACCAGGAAGTCCAGGTCGCCCTTTCAACACAGCTGTTGAATGATAAGGTTAGTCTAAACGGTAACGTTGATCTTGCTGGAAATCAGTCGAGCAATCAGGCAAAAAATTTCAGCGGAGATTTTGACATTGAGGTCAAGATTACTGAGAAGCTGCGCTTTAAGGTGTTCAACCGTTCTAACAACAACCTTTTATACCAGACATCATCATCATCAAATACCCAGGGGGTTGGTATTTTCTACAGGCGTGATTTCAACAAGTTCAGGGATCTTTTCATTGTTCCTGAGAACAGGAAGAAAAAGCCATCCAAAGCCACAGAAAATCCAGCCGGGCAATAACATTTCAACAACCGGTCTATTTTTTCCACCGTCGGGATAATTAGCGGACGGAATGGCCGTTTTTTTCATATATTCGCGGCGAACTACCCTGCGGGTAAACACTGTAACAAGTCAAACATTCAACATAATTAATAAGGAAATGATATTAGCGAACATTTTATTGCAAGGTACGGTAGCAACAGGAGCCGAAAAGGAAATGTCAATGTCATTGGCTGATCTATATTTTGCCGGTGGATGGGTTATGCATGTAATAAGCGTTCTCTCACTGGCTGCGTTGTATATATTTGTTGAGAGGTTTCTGGTGATAAGGAAAGCCACAAAGGCTGACATTAACTTCATGAACCGTATCAAAGACTACATGTATGAAGGAAAAGTTGACGCTGCCCTGCAGCTATGCAGATCAACCAACACTCCTCATGCCAGAATGGTTGAGAAAGGCATCACCCGCCTCGGGAGACCGCTTGGAGATGTCTCAACAGCAATTGAGAACGTAGGGAAAATGGAAATTTATAAACTGGAGAAAAGCTTTCCTACTCTTGCAACTATAGCAGGGGCTGCGCCGCTGCTTGGTTTCTTCGGAACGGTTATCGGTATGGTACAAGCGTTCTATGAGATGTCTCAGGCGGGCAACAGCCTTGATATCAGCACTTTAAGTGGCGGTATATATGTTGCACTGCTTACTACAGTATGGGGACTGATAGTTAGTATCCTGAGTTACTTTGCATATAACTACCTTGTAGTAAAGGTTGAAAATGTGGTATTCCGGCTGCAGGCTACATCTGAAGAATTCATGGATATACTGAATGAACCTGTAAAGTAAAGGTCGATGGCAATAACTAATAGAAATAAGGTAGGCGTCAACTTCAGCAATGCGGGAATGTCGGATATAGTTTTCCTGCTTCTGTTGTTCTTTATGCTTACCTCAACTCTTGTACAACCGACCGCACTCAAAGTGCTGCTTCCCAAAGGAACAACACAATCGAACGCCCGGCCGATGACTACTGTTTCAATAACAAAAGATCATCAATATTATATTGAAGATCAACCAATTAATCTCGAGAACCTAGAAGCTGCCCTCCAGGCCAAGGTGGGTTCAAATCCGGAAATATATATTTCGGTGCATGCTGACAGGAGCGTTCCGCTTGAGTACGTGGTCAACATAATGAACATTGCGGCAAAGAACCAATATAAGCTGATACTTGCCACAACACCAAAATAAACAGGAAACATCCCTGACAAAAGAAAAGAAGCAGGGGATGGCAGTGAGTGTGATCGTGCATTTGCTGTTTGCAATATTCCTTGTATTTATGTCATTCAAAGTCAAGCCGACAATGCCTGTGGAAGTTGAGGAAGGCCTGCTTGTGAATTTCGGATTTGATGAAACCGGAGAGGGACTGTTTGAGCCTGCTCCTGCCGCCGAAGCTTTACCTTCTGCACCTGCATCGGAAAAAGCAGAAGAGAATGATGCCATTCTCACCCAGGATTTTGAAGAAGCACCTGTTGTAAAGAAGACTGAACCTACCGCTGAAGAACTGAAAAGAAGGGAAGAGGTTGCAGCAGAGCGAAAGCGGATACAAGAGGAAAATGCCGAGAGACTCAGACGTGAAGAGGAACAGCGCAGACTGAACCAGATAAATGACCGCACCCGCAATGCATTTGGCAATGCTGGCAATGTTGGGGAATCAGGTACGAGCGAAGGTATAGCCGGCGGTGAAGGAAACCAGGGGGTGGAGACAGGCACAGTCGGTGTTCGTAATTACGGACCCGGCGGGGGAACCGGGAACGGAACAATCTCCTACAGACTTGGAGACAGAAAATTTCAATCCCTTCCTGTTCCAAAATACGATTACCAGGGTGAAGGTATCGTAGTAGTAGAGATATCCGTTGACAGAAACGGAAACGTCACCGAAGCTCGTGCCGGAGCCAGGGGATCGACCACACAGGATGAATATTTCCTCAGGGAAGCCCGCAATGCTGCAATGAAGGCAAAATTCGACAGTAGCTCTGATGCACCCCTCCTGCAGAAAGGATTCATTTACTATAATTTCAAGCTGAGGTGACCTGCCGGGTCGATTTCAGAACAATCCGATCAGATAATCCCATGCACCGGTAAGCTTAATGGCTGATGCCATTATTGATACAAGAAGGATGATGCGCACTACTTTAGGGCCCCAGCTGACTGCGACCTTTGAGGCGAGCCATGCTCCTGCCCCCTGCCCCACGGCAAGAATTATTCCGTACAGGTAATTCACCTGCCCGCTTAAGATAAACACTACCAGCGCAACGATGGTCAGTGCTGCCACTATTACCACCTTAAGAGCATTGGCTTTTGTCAGGCCCAGGCCTGCTCCCAGAACCAGCGCCGCCAGAAGAAAAAAACCTACTCCAGCCTGGATAAAGCCACCATATATTCCTATAAAGAAGAAGATTACTGAGACCCACCACTTTCTCCTGTTACTCAATACCGGAACGTGTTCACTTACCCATTTTTCAGGTTTATAGAGGATAACAAAGAACATGAAAATGAGAAGACCGCCTATCAGCATCTCCATTATGTGCTCATTGATCCTGACTGCCACCAGTGAGCCCAGGAATGATCCGGCGACGGCAGGAGTAACCATCCACAGGCTTTCCCTGACATTGTACAGTTTCTGTTTTTTGAAGCTCCAGCTGCTTACCGCACTCTGAACTAAAACGCCTATCCGGTTAGTGCCATTGGCAATGTTGGCCGGCAAGCCCAGGAACATCAGCAGAGGCAGCGTGATCAGTGAACCGCTTCCGGCAAGGGTATTGACAAAGCCTGCAAAGAGACCTGCTGCAATGATAGCCAGATACATATACCATTCCATCAGAAGCCGCTTTTATACTTTTAGAATTTCCTTAACTGGTTATGATTTCTACATCATGAACAGCGGGTAGTCTTTCATCATTTTCCTTACCCGCTCTCCTACAGATGAGATTACGGTCTCATTTTCAATTTCAGCGATCACCTCATCAATGAGGTTCACAATGCTGACCATATCATTTTCTTTCAGACCGCGTGTCGTTACTGCCGGAGTACCAACCCTGATGCCTGAAGTCAGGAAGGGTGAACGCGTATC
>JADGPV010000044.1 GCA_017882245.1 Bacteroidales bacterium
ATAAGGGTGACCCGGGAGATGCGGCGTTGGATACAGATAATCAAAATCTTTCCTATGATATTGAAACAAAAACGCTCACAATAGAGGATGGCAATCATGTACGCCTTGATTCAATTGTAGCTTTCAGGGCAAGAAATCTAATTTCCGATATTGCACCACAGATTTCAGATGTCACCATGACTTATGACACTCCGGATCTAAGCGTTGGAGGAGGTTTTAATGCAGGGACAGGCGTGTTCACGGCCCCTGCTGATGGAATTTATACATTCAATGTATCCTATTATGCTGATGGTGCTGGTGGTTCAAGGGAGGTTTCTATCTATGTCAATTCTGCCCCGTATGAAAAGATTGAAGTTGAAATTACCTCCGGGACTACCATAACTGTAAGATCAGTCACAATCAGGTTAAGTAAAGGCAATACCGTTAGTGTTGTCATATATACAGGAACTGCCACCCAGACCGGCACTGGGTCATTTGCCGGGTATAAGGTAAATTAGGTCTGAAAGTCCAAAGGTCAGTTGCCTTTTACCGGTTCTGACTTCTGATGTTCAATTGTTCAACTGTTCTTTAACCTCTACGAGGTACCATAATTTCTCACAACGTCCAACCTTCTACAATACTTTATGCGCTACGCGCAATGGCTCTTATTTGATCATCTACGAAGATCAAACCTGAACGCCATATTTATTTTCCCACAATAATCAGATCATCTACGATGATCATTGTGGGCCAACCCCGATCCGTCCAATAAATGATGATCCCGCGGCTTGTGTGTCGCTACAAGTTACCTGTCAGCACGATCTCCCGTTCTCCCATTCTTCCCTTCTCCCCTTCTTCCCTTCTCCCGCTCTCCCATGCTCCTTGCCCCCTACCGCATGCTCCATGCTTTTTCGTATCTTTGCCGCAAACAAACCCGCAATGATAAACAACGACCAGATAAAAGACATTACAGGACGCCGTGATGCGTTGAGGAGGTATCTTTGACATCGACGGCAGACATAAAGAGATAAAGGAAAAAGAGGAACTAACAAAAGATCCGGGCTTCTGGAACGACCCGAAAAAAGCCGAGGAGCTGCTGAAAGAGATCTCCTCGGTGAAGAGCTGGACGAACGCTTTTGAAACTGTCAATACGGCAGTGGAAGACCTGCTGGTACTGTACGATTTCTTTAAGGGGGGAGAGGTAACCGAAGAGGAGATAGAACAGCAATATGATAAAGCCCTCACAGAGGTTGAGAAGCTTGAGCTGCGTAATATGCTCAGGCGCGAGGAGGATGAGCTGGGAGCCGTGCTTAAGATCAACGCCGGCGCCGGCGGCACGGAGAGCAACGACTGGGCCCAGATGCTCATGAGGATGTACCTCATGTGGGGAGAGAAAAACGGATACAAGATCACTGAAGCATACTTCCAGCCAGGCGATGAGGCAGGGATAAAAACCGTGACCCTCGAGTTTGAGGGAGAGAACGCATACGGCTATCTGAAGAGCGAGAACGGGGTTCACCGCCTGGTGCGCATCTCGCCGTTCAATGCACAGGGCAAAAGACAGACCACCTTCGCCTCAGTCTTCGTGGCACCTCTGGTCAACGACGACATCATTATTGAGATAAATCCCAATGACATAACCTGGGAGACCTTCCGCTCATCAGGCGCAGGCGGCCAGAACGTCAACAAGGTTGAGACTGCAGTACGGCTGCGCCATGCCCCTACAGGCCTCGTCATTGAAAACCAGGAGTCACGCTCGCAGGGACAGAACAAGGAGAATGCCCTCCGTCTTCTGAGATCGAGCCTCTATGAAATGGAGCTGAGAAAGAGGATGGAAGAACAGGCAAAGGTCGAAGGCTCAAAGAAAAAAATCGAGTGGGGATCACAGATCCGTTCTTACACACTACACCCTTATAAGCTCGTTAAGGACCTGCGCACGGGCTATGAGACCGGCAATGCCCAGGCTGTCCTTGACGGCAACCTCGATGAATTCATCAAGGCCTATCTCATGGAGTTCGGGGGAACCCAGTAGCGCGTATGACAAAAAGCATGATTCAAGAGCCTGATAACAGGTTTATTTGCAGATCCACGAGCTGTTTGCCTGATGATTAAGAAAGAGAAATTGTTCGAAAAATTTCCGCCCGTCTCCACCGACAAGTGGATGGAGAAAGTCACTGCCGATCTTAAGGGTGCTGATTTTAAGAAAAAGCTTGTATGGAAGACCCGTGACGGTATCGAGGTCATGCCTTTTTACAGGCAGGAAGACCTTGCCAGGCTTCAGGATAAGGGATTTCTTCCGGGCGATTATCCTTATGTAAGAGGGGATAAAGTCTCTGATAACGCCTGGCTCATAAGACAGGACGTCACCGTCAGGGATTACCATGAAGCCAACCTCAGGTCACTGGATCTCCTGATGAAGGGCATCACCTCACTGGGTTTCATCATCGAGGACCCTGAGACAATCAATGTGGAAAATATATCCCTGTTGCTCAATGGAATACACTGTGAGAGCGTGGAACTTAACTTTGTCTCGGCAGGCAGAGCACGGGAGCTTTTTGCAGCTCTTGAATCAGCACTGTGGGCATCACGCACAGAAATGAACCACGTGCATGGCAGCATCGCTGCTGACCCGCTGGGCAGGCTCATGGCCAAAGGCAAGTTGTGCGTTTCAGTGGAGGAGGGGCTTGAGTATCTCGCTGACATCGTTGCGGAATCCGAATCAATACCCGGACTACGGTGTGTTCAGCCTTCGGGTACCCTGTTCAGTAACGCGGGTGCAGGGCCTGCCACTGAGCTGGCATATACTCTGTCACTTGGTAACGAATACATGGCATACTTCACTTCGAAAGGCCTCAAACCTGATTATGCAGCTTCTAAGATCGGCTTCAGCTTCGGCATTAGTCCGGACTTTTTTCCTGAGATCGCTAAGCTGAGAGCTGCAAGGATGCTATGGGCTATCATAGTGAAAGGATACGGACCGCGCAAAGATGAAAGCACCCTGATGCATGTACATGCAGTCACGGGAAGATGGAACAAGACGTTATATGATCCATATGTTAACATGCTCCGTACACAGACCGAAGCGATGTCTGCTGTGATGGGAGGTGCTGACGCCATTACTATCGAACCCTTCGACGTCATCTTCAGAGAGCCTGATAATTTTTCTGAACGGATAGCCCGTAACCAGCAGCTGCTGCTTATGGAAGAGTCGCACATGGATAAGGTGGCGGACCCCGGCGCAGGGTCCTATTATATAGAAGAACTGACATCACTGATAGCCAGGGAGGCATGGAAACTGTTCCTTGAAACGGAAAGCCAAGGCGGTTTCCTCGCGGCCATGCAGAAAGGTGTTATCCAGAATAGAATAAACACAGTATCAGCATCACGCAAGAGAGATGTCGGGAAGCGCCGTGAGACCCTTCTCGGTACGAACCAGTATCCTGACTTTAGGGAACAAAATGCTCCGAGGTCTGATACAGGCAGGCTGTTCAATGACGCCAGCCAGTCTCCGGATGACGAGGTGAAGCGTATCCTTCTGTCCAGAGGGGCTGAAGATTTTGAGAAGCTCAGGCTGGCCACGGATCGTTCAGGCAGGAGACCTCTGGCCTTCATGCTTACTATAGGTAACCCGGCTATGCGCAGGGCAAGAGCCCAGTTCTCAACCAACTTCTTTGCCTGTGCGGGATACCAGGTGAAAGACAATAACGGTTTTGAAACAGCTTCCGAAGGAGTGAAGGCTGCCCTGGAGGCAAAAGCTGACATCATTGTGATATGCAGCTCAGATGATGATTATGCAATCGTGGCTCATGATATTTTCACCCTTGCTAAGGGAAAAGCTCTTGTCGTTATTGCAGGAAACCCTCCAAATATCGAAGCACTGAAAGCTGAAGGACTGGAACACTTCATCAGTGTGCGTTCGAATCTGCTTGAGACACTTCAGATGTTTAACAGGATACTGGGAATAAACTGACCGGAGATGGCTAAGAGACCAAAATATTCGCAGCATGATCTTGAAAAGGCGAAACCGCCTTCAAAGAACATTCAGAAGTGGGAGAGGGAGAACAACATTGTCCCTCTTTGGGAGACGCCTGAACATATTCATGTCAAGAGTGTCTATACCGCGGAAGACCTCCATGGCATGGAGCATCTCGGTTATGCTGCAGGACTGCCGCCATACCTTCGCGGTCCCTATTCAACCATGTACGCAATGATGCCATGGACCGTCAGGCAATATGCCGGCTTCTCTACAGCGGAGGAATCAAACGCATTCTACCGGAGAAACATCGCTGCAGGCCAGAAAGGTCTGTCGGTGGCTTTTGACCTTGCAACACACCGCGGCTATGACTCTGATCATGAGCGCGTCGTCGGTGATGTAGGTAAAGCCGGGGTGGCGGTCGACTCGGTCCTTGATATGAAAATACTCTTTGACCAGATACCTCTGAACCAGATGTCTGTCTCAATGACCATGAACGGCGCCGTGCTTCCTGTGATGGCGTTCTATATCGTCGCAGGACTGGAGCAGGGAGCAAAGCTCGAAGAGCTGCAGGGTACCATACAGAATGATATTCTGAAGGAGTTCATGGTGCGCAATACATATATCTATCCGCCCACCTTCTCAATGCGTATTATTGCAGACATCTTCAGATACACTTCTGAGAAGATGCCGAAATTCAATTCCATCTCTATCTCAGGATATCATATGCAGGAGGCCGGTGCCACGGCAGACATCGAGCTGGCATACACTCTGGCCGATGGGCTTGAGTACCTGCGCACCGGTGTCAATGCCGGTCTTAAGATAGATGATTTTGCCCCTCGCCTCTCCTTCTTCTGGGCAAGCGGTATGAATTTCTTCATGGAGATAGCCAAGATGAGGGCTGCACGCATGCTCTGGGCTAAGATCGTAAGTGACTTCAATCCTCAAAATCCGAAGTCGCTTGTACTGCGCACACACACGCAGACCTCAGGATGGAGCCTCACCGAGCAGGACCCCTTCAATAATGTAGGACGTACATGTATCGAGGCTATGGCTGCTGCCTTCGGACATACGCAGAGCCTCCACACCAACGCTCTTGATGAGGCAATTGCCCTGCCGACAGATTTTTCGGCCAGGATAGCACGAAATACCCAGATCTATCTCCAGGAAGAGACAAATATCTGCAAAGCTGTTGACCCGTGGGCTGGATCGTATTATGTTGAGACGCTTACTGATGAGATTACGCACAAGGCCTGGGAGCTTTTAAAGGAGGTTGAGGAACTTGGCGGGATGGCGAAAGCCATTGAGTCGGGAATACCCAAGATGAGGATCGAAGCGGCTGCGGCCAGGTTGCAGGCCAAAATTGACTCGGGAGCCCAGACCATTGTCGGCATAAATAAATATCGTCTTGATAAAGAGGACCCTCTGGAGATACTTGAGGTGGATAATACCGCTGTACGTGATGCTCAGCTGAAAAGGCTTGAGCAACTCAGGGCTTCACGTAATGAGGAAGAGTGCCAGAAGTCTCTGGACGCCATAACAAGAGCTGCTCAGACGGGCGAGGGTAACCTCCTTGAACTGGCTGTGGATGCGGCATCAAAGAGAGCCACCCTCGGTGAAATATCGTATGCATGTGAAAAAATAGCAGGGAGATATAAAGCTGTGATAAGAACAATTTCAGGAGTGTATTCATCAGAGTATAAGTCTGACTCTGATTTTGTGGAAGCTAAAGCTATGGCTGCAGAGTTTGCTGCCAAAGCCGGTCGTCAGCCCCGCATTATGATTGCCAAAATGGGGCAGGACGGTCACGACCGCGGTGCCAAGGTCATATCAACAGGTTATGCAGACATCGGGTTTGATGTTGATATCGGACCGCTGTTCCAGACCCCTGCTGAAGCAGCACGGCAGGCTGTCGAAAACGATGTACACCTGCTTGGTGTTTCAAGCCTGGCGGCCGGACATAAGACGTTGATACCGCAGGTAATAGGCGAACTGAAGAAGCTGGGCCGCGATGACATTCTTGTCATAGCAGGCGGAGTCATCCCTGCACAGGATTATCAGTTCCTGTATGATGCCGGTGTGGCAGCGATTTTCGGTCCGGGTACGTCAGTAGCCAAAACAGCAAAACAGATACTTTCAATATTACTTCAGACCATATGAAAAAGAATCTTATTTTGATCATGCTTATTGCCCTGGCTCTGTCAGGATGCAGGTCATCAAGGACAGCCAGCACAGAAACAGCCCCGCCGCCACCACCACCGCCCGCCGTGACTGATGAGGCACAGGACCATGTGTGGGACTTCCGTGATGCCTCCACATGGTTACTTGGGGATATCAATCCTGCAAGGTTCCTTGATCAGCCTTATTCATCATGGTATCTCGAAGGCTATGCCAGCTATACGCCTGACCCGGCAATCATAGACGAGCTGAAGCAAACAGATGTAAGTGATTATTCAATCACCATTGTTCTGGGAACCTGGTGCCCTGACAGCAGGAGAGAGGTTCCAAGGTTTATGAAAATAGTTAATTTGTGGGGGTTCCCTGAAGAAAAGATAAGGTTCATAGGTGTAGATATAAATAAGGTGGCACCGCTGGCCGATTACCCGGTGCTGGAAATTGTCAGAGTACCTACCTTTATTTTTTTTAAAAATAATTCAGAAGTCGGACGCATCATTGAGGTTCCGGTTACGTCTTTAGAACAGGATACCAGAGATATCCTCATAAGAAAATAATGAATACTTAATACTTGAACCAATGGAAGAAGAAAAGAGCAAACAGCAATCTGGATTGGGTGTGGGAGCACTCGTGACAGGCATAATAGCATTCCTGATGGCGGTGATACCCTGCGTAGGGATACTGGCGGTCGTGCCGGCGGTTATCGCCATTGTTCTGGCAATTATAGGCCTTTCAAGGCCCAGCAATACCCATGGCGTACTTGTCGGAGGTCTTGTTGTCGGCATCATAGCTCTCATGATCTCGGTTTCTCAGAGTTTCCTGATAGGCAAGATTGCCGGTAAATCAGGTAACTGGGCTTCGGAAATCGAAAAAACCGTCAAGAGTGTTACCGATGACATTGAACAGGAGTTTGGCGACAAAGAAATCACTATACATGTGAACGATGGTAATGACAGTGTCGACATCAAAGCCTCAACCAAAAATACTGACCTTGAAAACAAGCTGGAGGAACTTGAGGGTAACACTGACACGGTGAAGACCAATTCCAAAGTGGAAATCGAAATTAAAAAGTGAACCATACAGCCGCCCGGAGGGCGTATTTTGCTGTCAACGTTATATTTGCCGGAGTGATCCTGTTAATCATGGGTTACTCCGCTTTTTATTCACCCGATAGAAACAATTATCCTGTTGTCTGCATTCATGAGAAACTAACCGGAGAGCCCTGTCCTTCATGCGGACTTTCACATGCTTTTTCGCTGATCATCAGGGGCCGGGTTGATGAAGCGCTGCAGTTGAACAGCGCCTCTCTCAGGGTTTTTCTCTTCTTTGTGCTGCAGCTTATTATGCGTATTGCCATTGGAATATGGAACCTGGTTACAGACCGCTGGCTGAAGCAGATAACATGGATTGATGCACTGACCTCATCAGTGATGGCAATCTTTGCCTTTTACCCTTTCCTCAGGGCATTATGGATGGCATTATTCTGAGATTCAATTGCTGAACATCGAGTTTATGGCATCATAAACAAGATGACTTTCAAAACCTTTTCCCAGTGCATATCTCAGAAGCTTTCCCTTCAGATCATATCTGTTCTTCGCCTTTATCCTTTTTTGCTGGTCCTCAATTATTTTCTTCAGGAGGGCAAGATATTCCCCCTCCTCAATTGCTTTCAGTCCTGATGATAT
>JADGPV010000045.1 GCA_017882245.1 Bacteroidales bacterium
GAACACAAACGGTGTCTCTCCGTTCTCATCCATATAATGGCTCATTAGCTCCACCTCTTCCCAGGTAAGGAATGAATTCATTCCCATTTGCGATGTCCAGAGAAAGAATGTTGCCTTTTTTTCGTACTGTTTAAGTAACGGCATTGCCAGGGTATACCATGAGTGATCACCGTCATCAAAGGTTAAGATGGCAGCGTCAGTGGTCAGCTTCTCATCACCCGTCACGATTTTTACCAGCTCAGGGAAATCAATAATCCTGACATTGTTCTCATTCATCCAAACGAGGTCAGCTTCAAAATCAGCAACGCTTCGCTCGTACAGGGTAGTGGCTTCTCCGGTGGTCAGGCGATGATATAAAAGAATAATCACCTTGCCATCCACGGGAGGGTCAGGCTGCCGGCTGCATCCTGAAAGAACCACCAGTATCAGAATAGTATATCCTAAAAGACGTTTCATGCCCAAATATCTATACTTTTCAGGTTGTCGGTTGTCAGTTTTCAGTTTTCGGTTCTGATTTAAAAACGTTCGTACAAATGTTCTATTGTTCTATTGTTCCCCGGCCTTCCCTGCAGTCTGTCTCCTCCCTAAAATTGCCCACCGGGCAATTTCTTAATGGTCGGTCCCCCCTGCATCATCTTCCGGATCCCCTCGATCTCGTCTCTCAGCCGGGCGGCTTCAATAAAATCAAGGGCTGCCGCAGCCTTCTCCATGGCCTTCCGCGTCTTCTCAGCGGCCTTCTCAAGCTGCTCCCTGGACATATATTTCAGAACCGGATCGGCTGCCATATCTATTGTCTCGGGGCCGGTATAGGCTTTTACCGCCACCCCTTTACGGCTGAGGCCGCTCAGCATAGTTCCTGTCTTCTTAACTATCTGCCGGGGGGTGATGCCCATCTCCTCATTGTACTTAAGCTGCTTAGCCCTTCTTCTGTTCGTCTCGTTGATAGTCTCCCTCATGGCGCCTGTTACCCTGTCGGCATACATCACCACGAGGCCGTTAAGGTTTCTTGCAGCACGTCCTGCTGTCTGTGTCAGCGCTCTTCCTGACCTCAGGAAACCTTCCTTATCGGCATCAAGTATAGCCACAAGCGACACCTCGGGCAGGTCCAGTCCTTCGCGCAGGAGGTTAACTCCCACTAGAACGTCGAACTCCCCTGAACGCAAACCTTCCAGTATCTCAACACGCTCAATAGTCTCGACGTCAGAGTGGATGTAACGGCATTTAATGTCAAAACGGGCGAGATAAGTATTCAGTTCCTCAGCCATGCGCTTCGTCATCGTTGTGACCAGCACCCTCTCACCCACCAGCGAACGGCGGCGTATTTCCTCCATCAGATCGTCGACCTGGTTACGGCTGGGCCTGACATCTATCGGAGGATCAAGCAACCCTGTGGGACGGATTACCTGATCGACAAAGATCCCTTCGCTCTTTTCCATCTCATAGTCTGCAGGAGTGGCACTCATAAAGATTGTTTGCCCGGTCAGCGCTTCGAACTCCTCAAGCCGTAATGGCCTGTTGTCCAGGGCTGCCGGCAGACGGAAGCCGTACTCCACGAGTGTCTGTTTGCGCGAGTGATCACCACCGTACATGGCCCTGATCTGCGGCATGGAAACGTGACTCTCGTCAATCACTGTAATGAAATCCTTCGGGAAGCAGTCGATAAGACAGAACGGCCTTGTGCCAGGCTCCCTCCCGTCAAAATAGCGTGAGTAGTTCTCGATGCCGCTGCAGTACCCAAGCTCTTTAATCATTTCAAGGTCATACTGCACTCTCTGCTCAATGCGTTTGGCCTCTTCAGGCCTGCCAGTATCCCTGAAGTGCTTTGATTGCAGTACCATGTCATCCTGTATCTTGCTTACAGCCTGATTTATACGTTCGCGCGTAGTGACAAAGAGATTAGCAGGATAGATGACATATTCCTTCAGTTCATCCCTGCGGATACCGCTGAGAGGATCAAAAGTTGAAATCTCCTCAATTTCATCGTCAAAAAAGACAATATGCAATGCCAGATCGGCATAAGCCGGGAAGACATCAACGGTGTCACCTCTCACCCTGAATGTGCCATGGGTAAATTCAATCTCGTTACGTGCATAGAGGCTGTCAACCAGCTTTCTGAGAAGCACATTGCGACCCATTTTCTTCCCCTGTATTACATGCACCGTGTTCGACCTGAAGTCGTCAGGATTGCCAATTCCGAACAGGCATGAAACAGATGAGACCACGATGACATCGCGCCTTCCGGATAAAAGTGATGAAGTTGCGCTCAACCGCAGTTTCTCCAGCTCATCGTTGATGGAGAGGTCTTTTTCAATATAGGTATCCGTTACCGGGAGGTATGCTTCCGGCTGGTAGTAATCATAATAGGAAACAAAATATTCGACTGCATTGTCGGGGAAGAACTGCCTGAACTCGCCATATAGTTGGGCTGCCAGTGTCTTGTTATGACTTAGCACCAGGACAGGTCTCTGCAGCTGTTCAATGACGTTGGCTATGGTGAATGTCTTTCCTGACCCGGTGACACCAAGGAGGGTCTGAAAAGGAACGCCCTGCTTCAGTCCATCCGTGAGCTGGCGGATAGCTTCAGGCTGATCGCCTGTGGGTGTAAAATCAGAAATGAGCTTGAATTCCATTGGTCACAAAAATAACCAAATAAGCAGAGACGTTGCATGCAACGTCTCTACATATATGTATAACAGGAATTGTATATTACCCCAGGTATCCCTTCAGCAGCTTACTGCGTGAAGTATGGCGCAGGCGGCGAATAGCCTTCTCCTTGATCTGCCTTACTCTTTCGCGTGTGAGACCAAACTTCTCACCTATCTCTTCCAGGGTCATCTCCTGGCAGGCGATGCCGAAGAAATAACGTATGATATCCCTCTCACGCTCTGTCAATGTTGCCAGTGCACGGTCTATCTCTTTGGAGAGCGATTCATCAATAAGCATCTTATCCGCTATCGGAGAGTCAAGGTTGGTAAGCACATCAAGCAGGCTGTTGTCCTCACCCTCAACAAAAGGTGCATCAACGGATACATGACGCCCTGACACTTTAAGAGTGTCAGCCACCTTTTCCTTGGGCAGGTCAAGCACTTCCGCCAGCTCTTCGGGCGAAGGTGTCCGCTCATTCTCCTGCTCAAAGCGTGCAAATGCTTTATTGATCTTGTTCAGTGAGCCGACCTGGTTCAGGGGCAGACGGACAATCCTCGACTGCTCTGCCAGAGCCTGCAGAATAGACTGTCTGATCCACCATACGGCATATGAAATGAATTTGAAACCACGTGTCTCGTCAAATTTTTCTGCAGCCTTGATAAGGCCGAGGTTGCCCTCATTAATGAGGTCGGGGAGGCTAAGTCCCTGATTTTGATATTGTTTGGCCACTGAGACAACAAAACGGAGATTTGCCTTTGTAAGCTTCTCCAACGCTGCCCTGTCACCCTTCTTTATCCTCTGTGCTAACTCTACCTCTTCCTCAACCGATATCAACTCTTCCTTACCAATCTCCTGCAGATATTTGTCCAACGATGCACTTTCGCGGTTGGTTATGGATTTGGTAATCTTAAGTTGTCTCATTCTTTATACCCCCTTCGAAAAAATTTTCGCAAAGTTACTCCTTTTTTAAACAATAAGCAAATAAAAATCAGTCAAAACAGCAACAGGATGCTGCATTTAGCAACATCCTGATTTGCTGTATATTATGTAGTATTTTCAATCTTATCTCCTTGTCTGGTATTTAAAATACGTTCCGTCTGTTGTATATCCTTCAATTGAAGAAAGACTCTTCTCATTATTTGTCGCTTTGCGTACATCGGCTGCGCTGTTGACTTTTTGTCCGTTTACGTTAACGATTATTGCGCCTTTTGCAAGGCCCAGATCGTGCAGCCGGCCTTCTGAAACGGCTGTGATCTTCACGCCATTTTCTATGCCGAGCTGTTCCTTATCTCCTGATGCAAGTGGTGCAAAGGTTGCACCGTAGACCGTTGTGCTGGTTGAACCGGGTGCAACTACACCTGTTCCTCCTTCCATATTGCGTAACACCACCGTCTTCTTGTCCTGTTTGCCCTTACGGATGTACGTGACTTCAATTTTGTCACCCGGTCTGAAGCGATTCACCTTCTCCTGAAGGTCAGAAGTAGTCCCCACCGGCTCACCGTTAACTGCAATTATGACATCCTTTTCCTGAAGGCCTGCAACCTTGGCCGCGCCGCCATCCACAATGCCGGCCAGATAGACCCCCTTTACCTCATCAAGCTTCTCCTCCATGGCTATTTCAGAAGTGACATCGGTGATATTAACCCCCATGAGACCACGTTGAACCTCGCCATACTGTTTCAGATCATCATAAACCTTCTTTACGATTGACGTGGGAATAGCAAAAGAGTTGCCTGCGTATGCGCCAGTAGGTGAATAAATTGCAGTAGTTAAACCTATAAGCTCACCATTAGTATTAACCAATGCCCCTCCGCTGTTTCCGGGATTCATCGCGGCATCAGTCTGTATAAATGATTCAATACGGTACTGGTCGTCAAGCAGCCCAAGACTTCTGCCTCGTGCGCTGATAATACCTGCAGTTACCGTTGAGGTCAAATTAAAGGGATTACCTACTGCCAGAACCCATTCACCAAGTCTTATTGCATCAGAGTCACCGAACTTTATGTACGGTAATCCAGTGGCTTTTATTTTCAGCAGCGCAATATCGGTGCTGGGGTCACGGCCTACGACATCAGCAACGAATGTACGCTTGTCGTTGAGAGTAACATCAACTTCATCAGCCTCCTCAATCACATGGTTGGCAGTTACGATGTAACCGTCAGGGGTTACTATCACACCTGAACCAAACCCGCGCACTTCTCTCTGCTGGTTCGTTCCCGGTCCATAAAAGAATTCATAGAGCGGATTTGAGTTCTGCGAGCTTACAGTAGATTTAGTCTTGACGTGAACTACTGCATGTACTGTCTGCTCCGCAGCGAAAGTGAAATCATTCACTCCGGACTGTGCCAGCATTGATGTGTACCGCGCATTCTCCTTCACAAGCTCCTTATCCTTATCCTTGTCCCCACCTGTGACCAGCTTTTCTTTATCAAGGAACCTGGTATAGATGAATAATCCAACAACTGCTCCAAGAAGCGCAATAAGCAATGTTGTAATAACTGATTTCCCTTTCATAGCTAATAAATTTTACTGTTATTGAAATCTTTGGTCCAACCTTTCACACAAATTACGTGCCTCCATAAAAGATTAATATCTTTACAACCCCGAATCTGCCAGATTGTTTTACAAATGTTCAACTTTTTAACAAAATTCATGATTCATTTTTTAACAATTAACTACATTTTAACGTAATGAAAATTCTCTTTAACAAATATGAGGGAGCAGGGAATGATTTCATCATTGTGAGAAACGCCCCCAGGCTGATAGATCCTTCAGACAAAATTCTGGTAAGCAGGTTATGTGACCGCAGGTTTGGCATCGGGTCTGATGGCCTTATACTTATTGAAGATTGCGCAGGTCACGATTTCAGAATGGTATTCATCAACCCGGACGGTTTACGCGGAGCAATGTGTGGCAACGGCGGACGCTGTGCAGCGCACTTCGCAATGAAACATCTGACAGGGTTCCGCGACCTTACTTTTCTTGCTGATGACGGCCCTCATACTGCAATCTGGAAAGGCAATGACAATATTGAATTATCCATAGGCGACGTGATGGGGGTGACCGAAACTGAAGACGGCATAGTTGTCAATACAGGTGTGCCACACCTGGTGGTCTTTACAGATGATACTGAAAACACCGATGTTGTCGGTTCAGGAAGAAAATTACGCCATTCGCAACGCTATGCTCCATACGGACTGAATGTAAACTTCGTGCAGATCAACGGGGACAAGCTCAGGGTCCGGACTTATGAGCGTGGAGTAGAGGATGAGACTTTTGCATGCGGCACAGGTGTCACAGCATCTGTCATTGCGGCAGCCATTACCGGAAAAATTGTCACAGATAACCAGGTAGTGAGTGTCAGGGGAGGAACACTTTCAGTCAGATACGCCCTGAATAACGATGGCGCAACAAATATCTGGCTCAGCGGTCCTGCAACATTTGTTTTCAGCGGAGAAATTGAAATCTGAACACATTACCATTGCAACCTTCATATTCTGATGGATAAGGAGAAACTCTTTGGGAAAACGCTTAAGGAACTGTCTGAATTGTCAACTGCTGCCGGCCTGCCCCCCTATGCTTCAAAACAGATTGCAGGATGGCTCTATGCCAGGGGTGCGTCTGATATTGAAGCAATGACAGATCTCTCCCTGAAGGTGCGCGCCATGCTGGCAGAGAAATATGAACTCGGACTGATGCCTCCGTCGTCTGTGGCGGAAAGCAGTGATGGCACAAAAAAGTACCTGTTCGGCATTTTCGGAAACCGTTTTATTGAGACAGCATATATACCTGACCGTGAACGGGCTACAGTATGTGTCTCAGTGCAGTCCGGATGCCGTATGGGCTGTC
>JADGPV010000046.1 GCA_017882245.1 Bacteroidales bacterium
AAATATTAGTCTGTATCTTTATGACAATAATACCTTTATTGTAGAATCGTTCTCAGATAATGAAACTACGCTGAAAATTGTCACATCTGATAAATACAGCAAAATAACTGATCTAAGCACGAATCAAGTGTTTCCCGGAGAACCTGGCCGGCTGTCGCCATATAGTCCTAATGGCAGTAGCCAACAGAAAAACAGATACAGCATCACCTTAAAGCCGCATTCATTCAAGGCTTTTAGTTTTGAATGAATTTCTCAAAATCTGCCCGGAAGAGCCAGATAATAAAAAATATTACTAAGTTTGCACCGGAAAAAAAAGACGGAGAGGAGGAGTTCAAGCCTCTTAGGACTACAAACTAATTAAACTGAAAATATGGCTAATCACAGATCAGCACTTAAGGCCGCAAGACAGTCGGAAGGAAGAAAAGAGAGTAACAAGTACCATGCCCGCACCATGCGTAATGCGCTGAAGGATATGCGCAAAACCACGGATAAAGCTGAGGCTGCCGGGAAGTTAACCAAGCTCGATTCAATGCTTGACAGACTCGCAAAGAAGAATCTCATTCATAAGAACAAGGCTGCAAATCTTAAGTCTTCAATTAAGAAACACGCAGACGGTCTTAAATAAGACTGCAAGGACATTGATTTTAATAGCCGGCACCTCCGGGTGACGGCTATTTTTATTATATTGCAGCGGGATAAAATGTTTTGCTGCATGTCACTGAAGATCACCGACTGGGCTGTCGAGGACAGACCCCGTGAGCGGCTCTGGACCAAAGGGCCCTCAAGCCTCAGCGATGCTGAGCTGATAGCTATACTGATAGGATCAGGCACCAGGAACCGGTCAGCCGTCGACCTGGCACACGAACTGCTGGCCATGGCCGGCAACTCCCTCAATGAACTGGGCAGACTCAGCGCCGGAGAGATACGTAAGATAAAAGGCGTAGGAAACACTAAGGCAGTTATAATTGCCGCTGCACTGGAGCTGGGACGACGGAGGAAAATGGCGGAGGCCGCTGAACATCCTCAGATACGCTCATCGGCAGATGTCTTTAACATTGTCAGCCCGCTGATGGAGGATCTTCCGCATGAGGAATTCTGGATACTTTTCCTCAACAGGGCCAACCGGGTCACGGGACAGATGAAAATAAGCCAGGGAGGCGTCAGCGGAACAGTGACAGATGTTCGCATTGTAATGAAAAAGGCGATAGAGACTCTCTCATCTGGACTGGTGATATGTCATAATCATCCCTCAGGCAATAACAGCCCCAGTGACTCAGACATACGCATCACACAGAAGATCAAAGAGGCGGGGGCGCTGATGGATATCCAGCTGCTTGATCACCTGATCATTACCGGCAAAGATTATTACAGCTTCGCCGACAACGGGGCTCTTTAGAATTGCTTCTCAGCGAGCCTTACGTCTGACCTGTCATCACATAAGGCCAGCATCTCCATGACTGTCAGTCCCGTGATGGGATGGACAGCTTCGGGGGCCACTTCATTCAGGGGTTCAAGCACAAACCGCCTGTCTGCAAGCTTCGGATGAGGCACTTCAAGTCCGGGTAGTGAAATCACACGGTTCTCCCAGAGAAGGATGTCAATATCTATGATACGAGACTCATACCTCCCCCCCTGATTGCGTTTCCGCCCCATACGCCCTTCGAACGACCTGAACAGCTGCATAAGCTGCCCTGGTTGCTTTTTTGTCTGAAGTACCACAACCATATTGAGAAAATGCTCGTCAGCCTCAAAGCCCCACGGTTCGGTTTCCCAGACAGATGAAGCGGCAAGAATGACTCCGGCCTCCTCCCTGAGCAAAGTAAGAGCCCGGGAGAGGGAGGCAAACCTGTCACCCATGTTGCTTCCCAGGCCGATAATGACCTGTGAATTGCCTGATAATTTCATCACAAGGGGTTTACTGCCATAAAGATGCTTAATTTTTTATAATTTGGCCATTGAATTAAATAGCATTAAAATGAAAAGTTTCCTGAAGATGACCCTTGCGGTCATAGTGGGTCTTATACTGACCGGCATATTGTTTTTTGTGATCATGCTCTCTGTTATTTCAGGGATAGCAGCAGCTGGCAGTAAACCAGCCGAAATAGCGGAAAAATCTGTTCTGGTACTCAAGACCGGAACTGCTATACCGGACCGCACGGAAAGTAATCCCTTTACAGCTTTTAACCCCATGTCAATGACAATGACACAGGCACCGGGATTAAATGACATACTAAAGAATCTGCACAAGGCAGCAAGCGACGACAAGATAAGCGGTGTGCTCATTGAGAATGAAATCAGCTCATCGGGATGGGCAACAGCCGATGAGCTGCGACTGGCCCTGAAGGAATTCAAACAAAGCGGGAAGTTCATCTATTCATACTCAGATTTTGTTCTTATGCAGGAGAGCTATTTCATCTCCACCGCCGCAGATGCCATCTGGCTGAGCCCCACATCGATGTTCGATTTTAAGGGACTGGCAGCCGAGGTTACTTTCTACAAGGATGCGCTTGAGAAATTAGGTGTTGAAGTACAGGTTGTACGGCATGGCAAATTCAAAGGAGCAGTTGAACCATATATTCTTGATAAACTCAGCAATGAGAACCGTCTGCAGATCTCCAAATATGTGGGCTCAATATGGGAACATGCAGTGAAAATCATCTCCGAATCAAGGGGTATACCTGTTGAACGTGTTATGCAGCTGGCTGACTCACTCAAGGGGTTTGATGCTGCCATCATGAAAAGCGCAGGACTGATTGACGGAACCATCTACCGTGACCAGCTCGATGACAGTATCAGAAGCGCCGCAGGCATAAAGGAAGGTAAAAAGATCAACTACGTCTCCATGACCAAATACTCAAAGGTGCCTGAGAAACATACCGGAGGCCTTGCCAAGTCAAAGATTGCCATAGTCTTCGCTGAAGGCACCATTGTCAACGGTGAGGGTGACGAGACAAACATTGGCGGGAACAAATATGCCTCAGAACTGCATGAGTTAAGGCTCGATACAACAGTCAAAGCGATAGTGTTCAGGGTAAACTCCCGCGGGGGTTATATCACCCCTTCGGATATGATATTGCATGAGATAAAGCTCATTTCCAAAGTGAAACCGGTGGTCGTATCAATGGGTAACTATGCAGCCAGCGGCGGGTACTGGATCTCTTCTGCAGCTAATAAGATACTTGCTTCACCTGTGACTGTCACAGGATCGATAGGTGTTTTCGGACTCATCCCCAATGCACAGATCCTGCTTAATAAAAAGCTCGGCATCAGCTCTGACGTTGTCACAACCAACGCTCACTCTGACGCCCCATCGATTACAAGACCTCTCACAGCCTTTGAAAAGGAGATCCTTCAGGCCAATGTTGAACGTTCTTACAGCACCTTCATAAGCGTCGTTGCTGCGGGGAGAGGTTTAGGCCAGGCTGCTGTCGACAGCCTCGGACAGGGCCGCGTGTGGAGCGGATCAGATGCCAAAGGGATAGGTTTGATTGATGGGTTTGGCGGACTGAACGATGCCGTCAAAGAGGCTGCTTCAATGGCCGGTCTCGAAAACTACCGGGTCATCGAAAGGCCTGTGGCAGTTGACTTTTATACAAAAATCTTTAAGGAAATGACCGGTGAGGTGAGGACAAAAATTCTGTACAGGGAGCTGGGGGAAGCAGCAAAATATTACAGTGATCTCAAAGAAATCATCTCATCAAAAGGCGTTCAGGCTGTAATGCCCTGTTATATAGATATTTATTAAGATGATCCTGCCGAGGAAGATCTGCCTGGGGCTGCCCTCACTGATCTACGGATCAGTGGTCGCTTTGCGGAACCGGCTGTTTGACCTTGGCATAATTAAAAGTCGCACATTTTCCATTCCTGTAATATGTGTTGGTAATATAACCATCGGCGGGACGGGAAAGACGCCTCATGTGATATACCTGACTGAAAAACTGTCACACACTATGAAGGTGTCTGTGCTCAGCCGCGGATATCTCAGGAAGAGCAGCGGCTTCAGGATCGTCAGGCCAGAAGACGACGTTGATACCGCCGGTGATGAGCCGCTGCTTATGGCCCGCAGGATGCCGGGGGCAAATGTGTTTGTCGACCGCGACAGGGTGCATGGTATCACGGAGATCCTGCGCACTTCGCCGGATACAAAGGCAATCATTCTTGACGACGGCTTTCAGCACAGGGCGGTGAAAGCCGGGCTGAATATCCTTTTAACCAGTTTTGACAGGCTTATGATACATGACCATGTCATGCCGATGGGCAGGCTGAGGGAGAGTATCAGGGGAATGAAAAGAGCAGATGTCATCATTGTCACAAAAGTGCCTCCCGGCACAAGCGACGGGGAGATGAACCGGGTGAGGAATGAGATGCGCATCACCGGGGAACAGAGCATTTATTTTACCCGGCTCGCATATGAAAAACCCGTTCCGCTTTTCGGCGGAGGCGAAAGAGAGATAAACGGCACAACGGCCGTCCTGCTGATAACAGGGATAGCTGACCCTGCTCCTCTTGTAAGATTTCTGTCAGGCATCTCCGAGGGTGTGACCCATATCGCATTTCCTGATCATCACAGATTTAAAGGGAAGGATATAGCGGTCATTACTTCGGCATTTGATGCCCTCAGCAAGGACGACAAAATAATCATCACCACTGAAAAGGATGGCGTCAGAATAAAAGAAATCACTAATATTGCAGATCGCGTCAGGAAGTCATTGTATTATCTTCCGGTAGGTGTGGAATTCATTGAAAATGAGGACGAATTTTTAAAGATACTGTATGGATACGCTGGAAAAAATCATTAATACTGCCGACTTTCTCAGGGCAAAAGGTTTTATAGCTCCCGAAGCCGGGATAATACTCGGAACGGGGCTGGGAGGACTTACCAGGGAAATAGAAAACGCTATTGAGGTAAACTACGCTGACATCCCCGGTTTTCCCGTCTCCACAGTGAGAAGCCATGCCGGCAAGCTTATCTACGGAGATTTCGGAGGAAGAAAGATCGTTGCCATGAGCGGCCGCTTTCATTATTACGAAGGGTATGGTGCAGAACAAATTGCCTTCCCTGTAAGGGTCATGACCGAGCTCGGCATAAAAGCGCTTTTTCTCTCCAATGCGTCAGGAGGGACCAATCCTGCGTTCAGTATTGGTGATATCATGATCATCACCGATCATATCAACCTGTTGCCCAATCCGCTTATGGGTCCGAATGATGACTGCATCGGGCCACGTTTCCCTGACATGAGCGAGCCCTATGACAAAAAGCTTATCGCTAAGGCTGATGCAATTGCGGCCAGGCTGGGTATCCCGGTGCAGCACGGAATATATCTGTCAACCACGGGACCAACCTTTGAGACGCCTGCGGAATACCGTCACTTCAGGATCATGGGAGCTGATGCCGTCGGTATGTCAACAACACCCGAAGTCATTATTGCCCGGCACAGACACATTCCCTGCTTTGCGTTCAGCATCATAACGGACCTTGGCGTTGACGGCAAGATACAGTACATAACCGAGGAATTTGTCCAGAAGGCTGCAGCCGAAAGTGAAGTGCTGATGACGAGGATTATGAAGGAGCTTATTGCCACTTTCTGATCATCAGCGATACACCACGGCACACACTTTCTTCCATCTTTGTGTCACGCCTTCAGTATTGAAGGTTTCAGCTATAATCATGTAGAGCCCGGCAGGCAGTCTTGTGCCGCTGTCTGAGGTGCCATCCCAGATAAACTGAGCCCCTTCCCCGGCAGCAAACCTCTCAGCCAGCCTCCTGACGACATAGCCCCGGTCATTAAAGATTGTTACCGTAATGACATTTTCATCACCTCCGGGAAAAACATCCACTGAGATAATATCCTCAAAACCATCACAGTCGGGCGAAATCCTTGATGATGAGAGTTGCACTCCGCTTTTTTCATCCGGCTGGTTCAGGAGGTTTGAATTTTCTGCACCCGGAGTGCCCCAGCCGCAAGATTCAGAAGCCGAGTGCCAGTTACCGGGAATACCAGAAGGGAGCTCCGGCGATACTTTTTCAAGTGCAATGCCTTCAGTGCCGGAAAGGAAAAGAAGATGCATGGAGCTGGTATAATCAACCCTGTCAATAATATTGAGTTCGCGATTATAAAGCACCAGACTGCCCCTATCATCAGGCATTGTCGGGAGACGGTCAATCTCATAAACAGCAAATCTGCCGGCACAGTTATAATGATCAAGAACAGCCGCCCGGTCAGTTGTCAGGGCTATGTATTCTCCGGGGAGAAGCTGGCGGGGAACATCTGATACGGGCATAACACCCGTGCCGCTGCCATTCGTCAGAGACAGCGTCGACAGGTCGAATATCCGTCCGGAGTTGTTGTAAAGCTCTGCATAATCAGCACAGTTGGCTACAGGGTCAAATAAAAGCTCGTTGAACAGTATTTCACCGGGCATCGGGTCAGATGGCAAGCCTGTCTTCAGGTCAGTTGTGCAGGGTCTGTTTCCGGCAAAGTCAGTCATTGAAGATGGGATCAGCATGCTGCTTACGGAACCCGGAGTAAGATCACCTGCCAGGGGTATTACAAAAGAGCGGTCAGCTATGTCACCGGAGGTGGCCGGCAGAGTCTCAGTACCATCGATAAGCCATACCGCACCTTCATCCGGAATAACTGTCTCATCAAAAAGCACCCGGACCTTATTTGGTGTCTCAGGCCAGACAGCTATTACTTCCGGGCATCTGCCGTCTGGTGACGGTATCTTAGCCGAGTTACCTCTGCCCGGTGTGCCTCCTGACGGATCAACGGATGCCCTCCATACCTCAGGCTCGTTGAACGGATTATCCATATCAGTCATTTCCGCCGACCATCCCCCGCCCGACCTGAGCGGGTCGTTGTACAGGGCAGGTGTAAAAGAGACAGCATGGATGAGCGATCCGCATGCGTCACGCAGAGCAATGACTTCCCCGCTGTCGTTAAGAGAAGGGAATGAGGTCAGGCCAACGACACGGCCATAAGGCGAAAACTCATCCTGCTTTGACCCGGAACACAGAATAATGCTCTCCCCTGCCCTTATCCAGGCCTTGGGAAGAATGGCAGTGTCTCTATCTGATATTAGTCTCCAGCCATCAATTGAAAGGCTGTCGGATGCGCGGCTGGTAATCTCAAGATACTCGCATTCAGGAAGCCTGACAGGTGGCGACGGGTCGGCCATGATCTCTGAGATCACAACATCGCCAATAACAGCATACATGGGTACAAATGGTACTGTTACATGCGAGGAGCAATTACCGGCCTGATCACATAATTCATTAATAATCAGTATACCAGGTGTTTTGTCGGGAATTTTCCCTGTTAAGTGGATCTCATAGATCAATGGCGTGATCCTGGTTATCTCCTTAACCTTTAAATCACCTGAAAGCGAGAAGTTTTCGGTATCTGTCAGAGAAATTTCAGGTTCCTCATCAAAGATGACCTGAAGGATATCAGGTCTCAGGGCAGTGACTGACATGACTGCCGGCGGAAGCGTGTCAGTTATAAACATGCCGCTGACGGATACATCATCAAGCCACAGCAGTCTGTCGCGGGCAGAAGTATAAGTATATAATATCCCGGCATACCGCGGTACATAAAGTTCAGGATCAGCTCCACCCGGCGCCCTGAGCACTGTGCCCCGGATCTCTGTCTCAAGAAGCCACCTGCCATCGGGATATCTCTTAATCCTGATCACAGGCGCCACCTCCGGTCCTATATCTTCCTGCCAGTTCACGCTGGTTGTGATTACAGCAGCAGCCTTCCCCTCTGAGATACGCCATAGCCTCAGAGTATCATCATATCCGGTCAGATTCACACCTGCGGCAAAGCCATTAAAATTAATGCCCGCGGCGATTTCTCCCGGACCTGCATCACTCATCAGGATAAAAGACCATTTGTTTGAAGAGGAAGGGTCAGTGCCATAACGTACCCGGAACTCCCATGTGACAGTGTCACAGTACGGGCATAGTCCTGATATACTGAACATTGCGGCATCAGATGACGACTGGCTGTTATCATAAACATGGTGCAGCGAATAAGAACCGTTTATCGGAAAAACAGCTTCAGCACTCCACCTGTCAGAAACGTTAAATATCCAGCCTTCTGTTGTGCCATTTTCGAAGTCGTACGAAAGCTGAGCTGAGGCACATGTGCACAGCAGTGATAACGACAACAGTGTAACCTTTTTCATGCAGCGAGTATAAAAAAGAATTAAATTTGTCGGGTTTTTCAACATAAAGGTCGGACAAATAATTTAAAAAATCAAGAGATGAAGGTTGCAGTTATCGGAGCGACAGGGATGGTAGGCCGTATGATGCTGAAGGTGCTTGAGGAGAGAAAATTTCCGGTTGACAGGCTCTTTCCCGCTGCCTCTGAACGTTCAATCGGTAAGGAGATTATCTTCCGGGGCAAGCTCGTGAAAGTGCTGAGCCTGATGGAGGCTGTAGAGGCTGTTCCCGATATAGCTCTCTTCTCAGCCGGTGCCGCCGTTTCAAAAGAGTGGGCTCCGGTCTTTGCAGAGAATGGCACGGTAGTGATTGACAATTCTTCGGCATGGCGGATGGAGAAAGAAATTCCTCTTATAGTGCCTGAGATCAATGCTGCGGTCCTGACCCGGAAAGATAAGATCATTGCCAATCCAAACTGTTCAACCATACAGATGCTTATGGCCATTGCTCCGCTGCACAGGGAATTCACCATCAGGCGGCTGGTGATCTCAACCTACCAGTCTGTGACAGGCACCGGTGTCAAGGCTGTCACACAGCTCGATAATGAGCGGCGGGGACTGAGCGGTGAGATGGCATACCCTTATCCTATTGACAAGAACTGTATCCCCCATTGCGACGTTTTCGTTGACAACGGATATACAAAGGAAGAGATGAAACTGGTGAACGAGACACGTAAGATTCTGGGCGACGATCAGATACGCATCACCGCAACAGCTGTAAGAGTACCTGTCACCGGAGGTCATTCGGAATCTGTCAACGTTGAGTTTGTAAGAGAGTTCGATCTTGACAGGGTGAGAGCCATCCTGGCAGAAACCCCGGGAGTCATTCTCTATGATAACCCAGCTGAAAAAAAATACCCCATGCCAATCATCGCGCATGACCGTGACGAGGTCTTTGTTGGTCGCATAAGACGCGACTTTTCCCAGGAGAAGTCACTTAATATGTGGGTGGTGGCCGATAATATTCGCAAGGGCGCTGCCACCAATGCTGTTCAGATAGCAGAGTATATGATCTCTGCGGGCCTGTTAAAATAGAGGATCACTGAAATTCGTACAGTAAGTCGTTGTACGGGTACCGGAGGACATGAATCTTCTTTACCTCTGTGTACAGCATTTGTTTTAATTCATCAATATTATTCTTCGTCTTAGCTGAGATGAAGACTGTCAGTCGTGTGTTTCCTGATGCCATCCAGGTATGTCGGAGGTCATCAAGGGAAAGGTTTTCCTTCTTCACCGGAGACAGGTCATCCTTATCCCTGGCTGTATAGGAGAATATATCGGTCTTGTTGAAGACCATGATTGTGGGTTTGTTCAGTGAACCA
>JADGPV010000010.1 GCA_017882245.1 Bacteroidales bacterium
ACCATCCAATGCCATTGTGGAAGTGATACCGACCATAACTTTGCCTTTTGCCAGCTGGGTTGGCTGTGCTATCGCACTGCCAGCAATAAGACATAATACAGCAATTAATAGAGTAATTTTTTTCATAGGTAAATTAGTTTTAAGATGCCTACTCTTAAGTTTTTCAGCTTACACTCCCTGCTTTTTTGAGGATTTTCGGGTTTTTCCATAGGTCTAATAAAAATGATTTGATATATGCTCAAAACAAATTTACATTTCACCTTAATACAAGTCAAATTTTTTTTTACAATGGCAGCGGGCTGTGAAGTGTCTTGTGGTCTTGCAGTCATGCAATCATGCAATCATGCAATCATGCAATCATAACTTCATAAATATCAAATCATTATTCCTTGGTCGTTCTTCCCATCGCTCCAAGCCCCATGCCCCTTGCCCCTTGCCCCATGTTCCATGCCCTCACGCTTTGCGGGATTTACTCTCCGCTAATCGGCGGATCGTTAACATGCTAAACAACTTCTGCCACGACAAACGTTGATCCTCCGATGAAAATCATATCATCAGCGCCTGCACCATCCTTTGCAGCCTTCAGAGCATCAGGCACTGCCGGATAGCTGTTTCCGAATAATCCGTACTTTTCAGCCTCAGCCTTCAGTATTTTCTCATCCAGCGCCCTGGGGACGGAAGCTCTTGTGAAATAATATACAGCATCATGCGGCATAATAGGCAGAACCAGCGACAGATCCTTGTCGTTCACAAACCCTATTACCATATGAAGCTGCTTTTTAGGTGTTGATCCGATCTGTCTGACAACATACTCCAGTCCTTCACGGTTATGTCCGGTGTCACATACAATGAGCGGCGAGTGTGACAGAACCTGCCAGCGTCCCATCAGACCGGTATTGGTGATCACTTTTGCCACACCGTTTATAAAATGATCGCGCGTCAGGCCAAAAGGAACGGAAAGAATATTGACAGCTGCGGCCACGGTCTGGATATTCTTCTTCTGTGCAAAGCCGCCAAGCGGAGTTGTGCCGGACATGGTTTTGTGCGTAAAGAGGTCCTGAAGCGTGTATGACCTAACGCCGGTTTCATTGTTCATTTCACCCAGATTGCAGATGAACTCCCTGTCAGCAAACGAAACAGGAGCATTCAGCAAAGCAGCCCTTGATTTAAAAACCTCCGAGGTTTCAGGTTGTGTCTCACCTATGACCACCGGCACACCATCCTTGATAATACCTGCCTTTTCTCCAGCGACTGCGGCAAGTGTACCGCCGAGAAACTCCATATGATCATGCCCGATGTTTGTTATTACAGATAGCTCAGGAGTGATGATGTTGGTTGAGTCAAGCCTGCCTCCCATGCCCACCTCTATTACAGCGATCTGCACTTCCATCCTGGCAAAATAGTCGAATGCCAGTGCGACAGTTAACTCAAAAAAAGAAGGAGCAATTTTCTTAATGGCCTGGTCATGTTTTTTCACAAAAGAAACGACCTCCTCCTCACTGATCATCATCCCATTTAATCTTATCCTTTCCCTGAAATCCCTCAGGTGTGGCGATGTATAAAGTCCGGTACGGTATCCGGCTTCCTGTAATATTGATGCAAGCATATGAGAGACAGATCCTTTGCCGTTCGTGCCCGCCACATGAAGAGTGCGGAACCTGCAATGCGGATGATCAAGGTAGGTGTCAAGCTCCAGCGTATTATTCAGGTCTCCCTTGTATGCTGCTTTGCCTATTCTGTGATAGGCGGGAAGCATGCTGTACAGATAATCCGTGGTTTCTTTGTATGTCATGTTAATAACCTTGTGCCCGTTGTTCGCAAATTTACAAAAACTGCCCTATGACAGGAGTATGAGGGGCTATCTTTGTGCTGATGGTAACAATTGCGCCGGAATTGTTACCAGTTTAATACTATCCTGTTATGGCGAAAAAGCAAAAGCAAAAGAAGATTTTCATTCTTGACACAAACGTGTTACTGCATGATTACACATGCATCTATAACTTCGAGGAAAACGATGTCATCATCCCTATTGTCGTGCTTGAGGAGCTTGATAAGTTCAAGCACGGAAATGACATGATCAATTTTCATGCGCGTGAGTTCACACGGGAGCTTGACAAGATTTCGGGTGACATGCTGCTCACTGGCAATATCCCGCTGGGTGAAAGCCTGGGCACCCTCCATATTGAGACAGGCAAGCAGTTCTCTGAGCGTGTATCGGAGTCTTTTCCTGAGAAGACCCCGGATCACCGTATTCTTGCCATTGCTGATTTTGTCACCCAGGAGAACAAGGATAAGATGGTGGTGCTTATCACCAAGGATATTAACCTGAGGATGAAAGCCAAGTCACTGGGTATCGTGGCAGAAGATTATCAAAACGACAAGGTGGCCAACCTTGACGATCTGTACAAAGGAATAAAGACGATTGAGAATATCGATCATGCACTGATAAACAAGCTTTATGAGCAGCCTGATGGTGTTCCTGCCACGGAGTTGAAGGTCAGGGATCAGGAGCCCGGTCATCATTTTTTCATTCTGCGAAACGGTAATTCCAGCGCTCTTGCGCACTATAACCCAGTGTCGAAGATGCTGGTCAGGGTGCTGAAGCAGACGACCTATGGTATTGAACCGCGTAATGCCGAACAGACCTTTGCCCTCGATGCCCTGTGTAATCCTGACGTTCAGCTCGTCGCACTCACAGGAAAGGCCGGGACCGGCAAGACATTGCTGGCATTGGCAGCTGCTCTTCATCAGCATAAACGTTACAAGCAGATATTCCTCGCCAGGCCCATCGTACCCCTGGCAAACCGTGATATGGGATTTCTGCCCGGCGATGTGAAAGAGAAGATGGACCCATACGTGCAGCCTCTCTTTGATAACCTCACCGTCATAAAACACCGTTTCAGTGCACAGAGTCCAGAATTCATACGTATCAATGACATGATCAAGGATGAGAAGCTGGTCATCACACCTCTTGCTTATATTAGGGGAAGGAGCCTCTCAAATATCTTCTTCATTGTTGACGAGGCACAGAACCTTACGCCACACGAGGTCAAGACAATTATTACAAGGGCTGGTGAAGGAACAAAGATGGTCTTCACAGGTGACATAGAACAGATAGACTCTCCATACCTTGATTCAGGCTCCAACGGGCTGAGCTACCTTTCGGACAGAATGAAAGGACTGGATCTCTTTGCTCATGTCCATCTGGTGAAGGGTGAGAGAAGCTTCCTGGCAGAACTGGCGAGCAGACTGCTTTAGACCGGCTTTTTTACTAATTTAGCAGCCGGAACAGAACCATTTAAATTTGAAGAAGAAGGTAGCGTTTCAGACACTGGGATGCAAACTAAATTTTGCCGAAACCTCCACTGTTGCACGGTCATTTTCTGATGAACGGTATGAGAGAGTCTCACCCGACAGTGATGCTGACATCTACGTAATAAATACCTGCAGCGTCACTGATACGGCTGACCGGAAATGCCGTCAGGCAGTCCGGAAGATCATACACAGAAATCCTGATGCGTTCGTTGCAGTTGTGGGCTGCTATGCACAGCTGAGGCCGGAGGATGTGGCTGCAATTGAAGGCGTCGATCTCGTGCTCGGAACTTATGAGAAGTTTGATATTGCCTCCTACATCGACAACCTCAGCAGAAAATCCTCACCCGAAATTCATTCATGTGACGGAATTGATACTGAAGGATTTATATCATCTTGGTCTGCAGGAGACCGTACCCGCTCCTTCCTTAAGATACAGGATGGATGTGATTATCATTGTTCCTACTGTACCGTGCCATTGGCAAGGGGAAAGAGTCGCAACCCGCTGATCAGCGAAATAACTGCAGAAGCCAGAGGGATTATTGCATCCGGAGTGAAAGAGATCGTTCTTACCGGGGTAAATGTGGGTGACTTTGGAAAAAGCACAGGCGAAACGCTCGATGACCTGCTCAGGTCACTTATTGAAGTTGATGGCCTGAAGAGGCTGAGGCTCTCTTCCATTGAGCCCAACCTTCTGACAGACAATATAATAAATCTGATCGCAGTTAACCGGATACTGATGCCTCACATTCATATGCCACTGCAGAGCGGCAATGACAAGATACTAGGGCTTATGCGACGGCGTTACCAAAGAGAAGTTTTTTTTGACCGTGTAATGAAGATCAGAGAAATCATTACTCATGCTTCAATCGGAGCAGACGTGATTGTTGGGTTCCCGGGTGAGACGGAAGAGGACTTTAATGAGACTTACAATTTCCTTGAAAGCCTTCCTCTCTCCTACCTGCATGTGTTTGCTTTCTCTCCACGTCCGGGAACTCCTGCGGAGATTATGCCGGGGACAGTGAAAAAAACGGAAAAAGAACATCGCAGCAGGCAACTCATAAGGCTTTCCGGAAGAAAACACACACAATTTATGCAATCCCTGAACGGTAATATTTACGATGTGCTCTTTGAAAAGCGAAGCACTGACGGCATGCTGTCAGGGCTGACAGGAAACTATATAAGGACACTGGTGCCATACCGTAAAGATCTGCCGAATACCATCAGGCAGGTGAGACTGGCGACCATTCGTGATGACGCTTCCATGAACGGTGAACTTATTGAGAACAGCGGCATATGAAAGGAATTGCATTCTATATCTTTTACGGGATCAATTATCTCATTACGCTTCTCCCTTTGCCCGTGCTTTACCTTTCCTCAGATATCTTCTACCTGATTCTCTATTATATTGCCGGTTATCGCCGGAAGGTGGTGGCGACAAACCTCAGGAACTCATTTCCTGAAAAGAGCGAGGCTGAACGGAAAATTATTGAACGTCGTTTTTACAGGCATATCTCCGATCTCTTCGTTGAGGCTCTGAAAGCTACCCACCTGAGTCCAAAACAGATATCAAAAAGGTTTAAAGTGAGAGACTGGACGCTCGCCGAACGGCTTTGCAGGGAAGGGAAAGATGCGATCTTCGTCTGCAGTCATTATAACAACTGGGAGTGGGCTTCATCATTGACCATTACCTCCCCTTATACGGGATTTACTGTCTATAAACCGCTCAAGAACAAATATTTTGACCGGTTCTTCCTTAATCTGAGGACGAAGTACGGAGTCATTGCTTCACCAATGCAGCACATTCTCAGAGACCTTGTTACCCTCAGGAAAAAGAACATACGGACCGGAACCGCCTTCATAGCAGACCAGACACCCCCGCTGAATGAAAACGTTTACTGGACCACTTTCCTGAATCAGGATACGGACTTCTACAGAGGCGCCGAGAAAGTGGCAATAATGCTTGACATGCCCGTAATATACCTTAATGTCATCAAAGTGAAGAGGGGTTATTATGAGGTTGAGATTAAACTGATAACTGAACATCCGCGCGAAGAAAAACCTGACTTTATCACAGCCAGAACTGTTGAAATTCTTGAGGAAATAATCAGGGATGAGCCTGAATACTGGCTCTGGTCTCACCGCCGGTGGAAACATAAAAAACCTGTTGTAAATGATTAAGACAGCTGTTGTCATACTTAACTGGAACGGCAGGGAGTTCCTCGAAAAGTTCCTCCCGGGTGTCATTGACAATACCATATCAGATGATACGGAGATAATAGTTGCCGATAACGGATCAGATGATGATTCTGTCGAATGGCTTTCTATCAGCCTTCCGGCAATCAGGATCATAAAGCTTGAAAGGAACTGGGGCTATGCAGGTGGCTATAACAGGGCTCTCAGGCAGGTTGAGGCAGAATATTATATACTGCTTAATTCAGATGTGAAAGTCGAAAAGGGATGGTCTGAGAAGCTGGTGACTTTTATGGAGATGCATCCACGTGTCGGAGCCTGCCAGCCTAAGATCAGGTCTTTTGAAAAGCCGACATTTTTTGAATATGCGGGTGCTGCCGGAGGATTTATCGACAAGCTTGGTTACACTTTCTGCCGTGGGCGAATTTTTAATACAATCGAGGAAGATAGCGGGCAATATAATGATACGCGCGAGATTTTCTGGGCATCAGGATCATGCATGGCAGTAAGGGCATCAGCATTCGAACAGTGCGATGGCCTTGACGAAGCCTTCTTTGTTCATATGGAGGAGATAGATCTTTGCTGGAG
>JADGPV010000047.1 GCA_017882245.1 Bacteroidales bacterium
ATGTAACCCAAAATGAGAGCAGCAAGGTCAGCATCAGTGCTGTTATCCTTTTCATAATAAAACCTGATTTATGTTAATAATCTGTGATTAAACTAATTAATATAACCTGTTTTGTCCCGGAAACTCTGGAACAGCCGTCAAAAATAACATCTTTAATTAAATAACGATGCCCTTAAGAATCATTATTACTGATCTGATCCGGTCGCCGTCTGCAAATTTGACAGAATATTCGGACTGAAGCCGGGGGTCTCCCATGAAGACTCCTTTCCTTCTGAATGTCATCATGCTTTCCTTCTGGTGCCGGCCAGACAGGTGGAATTCTTTTGCTCCTGTGGTGGTAGCCAGGAGGGCGATATTGTATTCAGTAATTCCGCCTCCCGGCATTATTTGTATTCGTTCGCCGGCAGTCGCCATCAGTCCCTTTATTACCTGTGTGCCTTCAATTGCCGAGCGGGCCTGTCCTGATGTGAGTATCCTTGCAGCACCGGCATTTATAACATCTTCAAGAGCTTTTTTAGGGTCGCGACACATGTCAAAGGCTCTGTTGAAAGTCACTTTCATTGGAGAGGCATATTCAACCAGCAGGGCAGTACGTTCGATATCAACTGTGCCATCCCTGTTAAGGATGCCTGTGACGATACCTTCAGCTCCAGCTTCGCCAGTCTTTTCGATATCACGCCTCATAACGCTGAAATCCCTGTCACTGTAAAGAAAATCGCCGCCCCTGGGCCTTATCATGACATTCACTTCAATGCTGATATTGTTACAGACAGACTCTATCAGACCGGCGCTGGGAGTTATACTACCCTCGGAAAGCGCCGAGCATAATTCAATTCTTCCGGCGCCTGCAGCCTCGGCAATAGTGGCAGACTCAAGAGAGTCAACACATATTTCAACCTGAAAAGACAAATCTTTGTTTTGAGGTTTTGAAAGTACATAATATTTAGGTATTATTGTGTGATCTAAAACAATAAATCAGATGAAACCTACTTTATTGGTGCTTGCTGCAGGAATGGGCAGCAGGTATGGCGGAAACAAGCAGCTTGATCAGGTTGGCCCGTCAGGTGAAACGATTATTGATTATTCGATTTACGATGCCAAGAGGGCAGGGTTCGGAAAAGTGGTCTTTGTTATCAGGCGTGACATCGAGGAACAGTTCAAGGAAACATTTGTAAAACGCCTTAAGAATGTCATCCAGATTGAATATGTATTCCAGGAACTGGGAAATCTTCCTGCTGGCTATAAAGTACCGGAAGGCCGGCAGAAACCATGGGGTACCAGTCATGCCATCCTTGTCACCGAGCCAAAAATTCATGAACCTTTCGGGGTCATTAACGCCGATGACTACTATGGAGTTGATTCATTCAAGGTGCTATATGACTTCCTCATGCAGGACAAGAGAGACACTAATTTCTGTATCGTAGGATACAGGCTGGGTAACACCCTTTCAGACCACGGTCAGGTAAATCGCGGCATTTGCAAGGTAAACAAAGCCGGCTTCCTCGAGACCATGGTTGAGACCCGCGGTATTGAGAAGAAGCCTGATGGCATCTTTGCACCTGATGCGCAGGGTGTTGTCCATCAGTACACGGGTGAAGAAATTGTATCAATGAATCTCTTTGGCTTTAAGCCGTCATGCTATCATTATCTGAACATAGAATTCAAAAACTTCCTTCAGGAGCGCATCAGCGATCCGAAGGCAGAGCTTGACATACCCACATCACTTGACAAATTTGTGAAGAAGGGAGAGATAACCATTCAGATACTGAGGAGCAGTAGCCGCTGGTTTGGTGTCACTTATCGTGAGGACAAGCCATTTGTTGTTGACAGCATACGCAAAATGGTTGACAAGGGCCTCTATCCTGAAAAACTCTTCTGATCAGAGCTTTACCATTTGAATTCTGTCTTCAGTATTGATTTGTTGCCGCGGTCGTCGGTGACCCTGAGTTCCATGTGATGCAGGGCGTTCCCGTTTAAGACAGGTGCTTCAGGCCTGTATATCAGCAGGTTGTTCTTGGCGTCATATTCAGCAAGCACCCATTGGCCATCAACCCATGTCTCATAGCTTTTAATACCTGAGAATTCGTCAGTGATTGTCACGGTAAATACCTGCTTTCCTGTCAGGTTTGCTCCTGAAGCAAAGGAAGGCTTTATCACGGGAGCCACAGTGTCAATGGTGACAACATAATCACCCAGTGTGCTGACATCAGCGCTTACATAACCGTATCGCAGGTCACCGCCGGAATAAGAAGGAATTCCTTTTTCATCAATTACGGCAAGGCACATCTTTTCCTCTTTTCCTGCGATGACGGTATCAGGCCTTATTGACAGCCTGTATCTGTCGTGCACGGCAATGTACTTATTATGTACAGAATGAACGGGAGAGAGGAATGTACGTATTGAACTTTTTACATCATAGACAAAAAACAGCGTGTCATAGAGAGCTCCGGCAGGAAAGTGTACCCTGATGCCGTCAGCCGTGAAATCAGAAGCTTTACCAAACGGAATAATTTTGCTGCAGTTTATTTCAAGAGGTCCGACGGGAGCCTCTGACAGAGATCTTACCCTGAATGATGCTGTTGATCTGTTGCCAGCAGCATCGCGAACAATAATATCTATCCTGTGATCAAGGTCATCACTGAAATGCAGAACGCCGCTGTTGACCCGGTAGTTGTACATTGACAGGTGGTTTCCCGGTTGAATGAACAACTTATGAATGTATTCGTTATCAGCTATTTTAGCTTGATAGTCGATGTGGCTGTTGAGATATCTTGATTCGTTGAAAGAGAAACGGTCTGCAGTGAAACAGTAAACTTTCACTGAATCAACCAGAAGCTCTATCGAATATATCCCGCATTTGTTGGGGCTGTTATCAAGGTTATCCCAGCATTTTAAGCCTATTCCCGTCTGACCGTAGATAACTGGTATACCACTGTTTGGAAGCGTATAGGAACCGTTTGAGACTGCAGCTTTCATCGACAGGCTGCCATGGCCTTTGTTTACTGAAGATTGCCTTGTAATCGGGTAAAGGATGATTTTGTCTATTACAGGCCTAATCCTGTCGCTTATCCCAATATCAAAGTTCAGTGGATTCAAAGTCTCTTCTGTAGATGAATCCCTGATCTCAAAATGGAGGTGAGGACCAGTTGAACCTCCTGAGTTACCTGACCATGCAATAACCTCGCCTCGCATTACTTTAAACTGGTCATGCACAGGAAACAAAGAGACGCTGAAACTTTTGAGTTCATATTGTTTCTTCTTCACAAACTCATCGATATCAGGACGAAAGCTTTTAAGATGAGCATACACGGTCGAATACCCGGAGGGGTGGCGAATATAAATTGCCTTGCCGAAACCTGACGGACTGACGGCTATACGATAAACATATCCATCGGCAGCAGCCATCACCTCCTTACCCGTCACTCCCCCGGTCCTGTAATCGAGTCCCGAGTGAAAATGGTCATTTCTTAGCTCAGCAAAACTTGCTGACAGCGAAGGTGCTTCCTTCAGGGGGCTGACGAAGAGTTTTTCCCTGATATTCTGTGAACTTATAGTCAGAGATACTGTTAAAGCAACTGTGAGGAAGAGTATTTTTTGATTCATGATTTAAACCTGATATGCAAAACTAAGTTTAAGCACCAAAAGAGCAAACTTAATGCCATCATTTTTTTGAAAAGAGTAAAAAAACTGTTATTTTTGTCACTATAGTTGTCAGTTATGAATGCAAAGGGATATGAGGAGTATCTTTTGCTCAGAAGATCAGTGGAAGCCCTGGTTTCAGAGCATGAAAAACTGAGAGAGCTGGCAGCGGATCTTAAAAATGAACTGTCAGAAGTCAAAAGACAGCTGGCGGAAAAAAATGAAGAAGTAAAGGAGCTTCAGACAAGATATGAAAGAGCGAAGTTC
>JADGPV010000011.1 GCA_017882245.1 Bacteroidales bacterium
ACACATAGCTACGATCAGGCCAAGAATTATAGGTATGGTGACCGGCAGCATGAACTGCTGGGTCTCCGTCTCATTATCTACTGCTGATCCGATAGCTGCAAAGAGTGAGGCATAAAGCAGATAACCCGTAATAAAATAGAATACAAAGGCGAAAATAATAAGACCCCAGGGCTGGTTCAATGCGCTGGCGAAGATGGACTGAAATTCTGTCATCTGCGATGTAGCAGCCGTGCCTGCTTCAGCACCGGCAGTAGAAGGTTCAGCCTGGCCCAGGCTTTGCGGGAGCTGCTGCAGCTGCTCAATTGTTTTTTCCGGCAGTATTTTCGACTGTACAACGGTAACGATGGCAAGTGTCAGCAGCATCCAGATGGCAAACTGTGTGAGGCCTACCAGCGCTATGCCGATGATCTTTCCAAGCATAAGCTGAACAGGCTTCACTGATGAGATAATCACTTCCACTATCCGGCTGGTCTTCTCTTCAATCACCCCGCGCATCACCTGGGATCCGAACATAAAGACAAGCATATACATCAGGAAACCGCTTATATATGCAAGTCCCATGGCAATTCCTGTGCTTGTCTGCTTTGATTCTCCTGCTTCATCAATCTTGATGGTCTGAACTTCGACGTTTGAATTTATGCTTTTGAGTATCTCGTCGAGGTTCGCGATATTATATCCCAGAAGCTTCTGTCTCTCAATCTCCTTTTCAAGAGAATTGGAGATATGATCAAGGAGCCCTATGGGAGGCTGTTTCTTCGATATCAGTTGCACGGCGTTGGGTACGTTGGCGACCAGATCTGAGATATATAATACCCCATAGTAGCCCTTTTCGCTGAAAGTAGTTTTTATATCGCTAAGGCTGGTATTTGTGAGATATTCAAACTCCGCATCTTTGGTGTTAGGTATGACCCCCTTAAAGAGGTCGCTCCCGTCTTCAATCACGGCAATTTTCTTGAAGTCCTTATCCTCGTTTGACATGACAAGGGCAGGAACTACAAATATGAGGGCGATCAAAAAGGGTGTTAGCAGTGTCATAATGATAAATGACTTTTTACGTACCCTGGTTACATATTCCCTCTGGATTATTAAAGATGTCTTGTTCATGGCTCAGTTCTTTGCAGCTTCATTGTTTTTTGTTTCGACAACCCTTATAAATATATCATTCATTGATGGCAGGGCGGGATTAAAGGCAATAACCGTCCCTGCTGCTGTCATCGACCTGATGATCTCATTTGTGTTGTGAGTGTCGGCAGCTTTGATCCGGACAGTGCTCCTGCCTTTTTCAAATTGGGATCTGATAACTGAGAAGTGTGCATTTCCGGAAGGAGTGACCTCTCCATCAAAGACGATGTCAAATTCATTACCTGCCCATTCCTGTCTGATAGTATCCACTCTGCCTTCAAGGATAGTTTTTGCCTTATTGATGAGTGTTATGTTGTCGCACAGTTCTTCTACAGAACCCATGTTATGTGTTGCGAAGATTATTGTGGCTCCTTTCTCGCGCAGAAAAAGTATCTCATCCTTGATCAGTTTGACATTAATAGGGTCAAACCCTGTAAAGGGTTCATCGAATATCAGGAGCTGAGGCTCGTGTAACACGGTGGTTGCAAATTGCACCTTTTGCTGCATTCCCTTTGAGAGTTCCTCCACCTTCTTCCCCCACCAGTCGGTTATTTCAAGCTTTTTGAACCAGTACTTAAGGCGCCTCATAGCCTCAGTCCTGCTCAGTCCTTTGAGCTGAGCAAGGTATAAAGCCTGTTCACCCACCTTCATTTTTTTGTAGAGGCCCCTCTCTTCAGGGAGATAGCCAATCTTATAAATGTCTTCAGGTCTGATAGGCCGGCCGTTAAGCATCACCGTTCCGCTGTCAGGTGCGGTGATCTGGTTGATAATCCGGATAAGCGTTGTCTTACCGGCTCCGTTAGGACCGAGAAGTCCGTAGATGCTCTGCTCCGGTACGCTTATGCTTACCCCGTCAAGTGCCGTCTGGGTTGCAAAGCGCTTGGTCACATTCAATGCTTCAAACAATGGCATGGTTCTTTCCTCCGTAAAATGTTAGTCCCCGAAGTTCAAATATATAAAAAAAGGTTGATACGCGTTTTGCATTGCATATCAACCTTCTTATATATAAGTATTGTCTCAGGAAAAGTAGTTCTTCACCCTGTCAAAGAAGCCTTTGTCATCTGCGTCAGGCTTTGGGATGAATGTCTGCGAGCTACGGTACTGTTCGATCATTTTCTGTTCCTCCCTGGTCAGGTTTTTAGGCACCCATACGTTGACGTTAACGAGCAGATCGCCCTTGCCGTATCCGTTTACGTCAGGCAGTCCCTTTCCTCTCAGGCGGAGTATTTTTCCTCCCTGGGTTCCGGGATCGATTTTGATCCTTACCTTGCCGTCAAGCGTCGGCACTTCAACATTGGAGCCAAGGATGGCGTCAGGGATGCTTATAAAAAGATTGTATATAAGATCATTGCCTTCACGTATCAGATCCTCATGTGGCTCTTCATCAATCAGCACGATGAGATCTCCGTTGATACCACCGCGGCGTGCAGCATTACCTTTTCCTGTAACTGAGAGCTGCATTCCGGGAGCCATGCCAGCCGGGATGGAAACAGGTATAACCTCATCTGCCTGTGTTATTCCTTCTCCGTAGCACTTGTGACATTTTTTTGATATGACTTTACCTTCGCCGCCACAGACATTGCACGGGGCAGTTGTCTGCATCTGGCCAAGGATGGTGTTCATGACCCTTGTTGTATGCCCAGTACCCTTACAGGTTGAGCAGGTCGTAATATCGCTGTCTGATGCAGCACCGGTGCCATTGCAGACGTTGCATGTCACGTACTTGGTGACCCTGACCTTCTTTTCAGCTCCTCTGGCAAATTCCTCAAGTGTCAGTTTAACCTTCAGCCTCAGGTTGGTTCCCTTGTTCACGTTGCGCGAGCGTCCGCCCCTGCTGCGTCCGCCAAATGCCCCGCCAAAGGCATCACCAAAGATATCCCCGAATGAAGAGAATATATCTTCCATGGTCATGCCACCGCCAAAGCCTCCCCCCATGTTATTGCCCAGGCCAGCATGTCCGAACTGGTCGTAACGAGCCCTCTTCTCATCGTTGCTGAGTACCTCGTATGCTTCTGCAGCTTCCTTGAACTTCTCCTCAGCCTCCTTGTTACCGGGGTTTTTGTCAGGATGATATTTAAGAGCATGTTTGCGGTAAGCTTTCTTTATCTCATCCTTTGCAGCCCCTTTGCTGACTCCCAGTATTTCGTAATAATCTCTTTTGGACATTTTTATGCGTAAACGCGTTGTATTTATTCCCCGACCACCACTTTTGGAAAGCGGATCACCTTCTCGTTAAGGGTATATCCCTTCCGTATCACTTCAATCACCTTGCCTTTTAATGTTTCGTCTTCAACAGTAATGCCGGAAACTGCTTCTTGAAGGTCACTGTTGAACGGCTTATACAAAACCTCGATCTCCCTGACGCCATTCTGCTGCATAAAATCAGATATTTTATTGCTGATAAGCTCCAATCCTTTCTTTATTGCTGCGGAGTTCTCCGTGTCATGCATAGAGTTCAAAGCCCTGTCAAAATCATCAATGACAGGCAGCAGGCTCACAATAACAGATTCTCCGCCTGATTTGGCAAGCTCCATCTTTTCACGGAGAGTTCTCTTCCTGTAATTATCAAATTCAGCTGAGAGACGGAGATACTTGTCCTGCATTTCCGTCAGTTTTTTTGTAAGTTCCTCTTCAGCAGCCGGCTTTGATTCAGGTTCTGTATCCCCGGGTATTATAGCCGGTTCTGAATCTTCCCTCTCCGCATTTTCCTGATATTCAATTGCTTCATTGCTGGACACGGGTTCGTCGTGTCTCTCTTCGTGACTTTTCTTTTTTATCATTATAATATCCTTTTCTACTGGGCTTTTTTAACAAAATGCCGGCCACAAACACAAACATGACAAAGTGTCAACTTACATGGTGAAGGCAACAGCCTCGATCTCCACAAGAAAGCCTTGATGAAGGCCAGCGACGGTAATGATAGACCTTGCCGGCTGTACAGGGCCGAAGAAGTCTGCATATGCCCTGTTGATTTCTTCCCAATACTTTACATCAGTGGTATAGATGGTTGTTCTGGCAATTGTAGTTATGTCTCCCCCGGCAGCTTTTACAATGCTCAGGACGTTACTCAGCGCCTGGAGGGTCTGCTCGCTTACATCACCAGTAATCTTGTCTCCGGTAAGCGGTTTGACAGGGAGCTGTCCTGATACAAAAATCATGTTTTCCGCGACAATGCCCTGTGAGTAGTGCCCTGCCGGCAGCGGGGCGTCATATGTAATTATATTTGTGATCTTCATAGGTTGATTGTTTCTTCCGTCAATACCCGGTTTTATGTTTCTTTTTGCCCTGCTTGCCTGATCTGCCCTGGTATTTATCCTGCGGTCTGCCCTGGAAACGTCCTTGTATCTTGCTCTTTGGTGGCGCCAGTAGCTCTTTGATATCAGGCATCTTGAAATTCTCCGGAGCTTTAAGCCTGCCTCCTGAGATATCAGAGAGATCCCTGATGATAAGCTCGTCCGCTACCTGTGCCTTGTTCCATGTCAGATAATCCTTCTTCATCTGGTTGAGGATAAGGGCTGTCAGGTATTCTTTTTCCTCTCCGTCATCCATCGCCGAAGCTGCTTCAATAAGGGAAGGAACTATACGTCCGTAATGAGCGTATTTAATTTCACCGTTATGATATGGAACCTTGTCAGGTTTGGCATCCAGCTTCGTTCTGTCAGGGGCAGGGTAGGGAGAGTCGACCTTGAGGTCAAAATCAGCAATTATCATCAGATGATCCCAGAGCTTATGCCTGAAGTCAGTCACCTCACGGAGGTTAGGGTTGAGGTTACCCATTATCTGAATAATGGTCTTTGCAGCCCTGTTCCTCTCTTCCGGATCTTTAATGGTTTTGATATGTTCTATCATTTTGAGAACATTCCTTCCATATTCCGGCAGGGACATCCTTTTTCTCTGTGTGTTGTAATCGAAACTCATTCGCTGAAATTTTGCGCAAAGCTAATAAATATTTGTCTCTCAGAGGCCGAGAAACTGAATTGCCAATCCGGAAACCATAATAATCGCGCCCGCAATGACATTGACATACCGTTCCAGCGGCCTGAGGTTTAAACGGCTAAATCCTAATTTGAACGCGAGTACTATTGACATCATTGTAGTGATAGTAACGAAAGAAAAGAGAAGGGATACCAGGATGACGCCACTCATGTTATTTTCAGCAGCAGGGTACATTACTATCGGGATAAGCGGCTCACAAGGCCCAAGGATAAATATAAGAAAGAGGATCCAGGGGGTCACGTTTTTTTTGCCCTCCGGATGGATATGAGAGTGACCACTGAAATGGTTATGTTCATGCTCATGATCAGTGCCGTCAGTATGATGGTGCGCGTGAGCATGTTTCTTTTTACGGTACAGCGACCGGAGGCTGATCAGCATATAAACCAGGCCAAAAGCAACAAGGAGCCAGGCAGCAATGTTACCCCTGAATGATTCAAAGAACTCCAGCTTTGAAAGTGAAATGCCGGCTGCAATGCCAATTAAACCTAGAACGACAGAACTGAGAACATGGCCGACACCGCAGATGAAGGTAATTAGCATCGTCTTGCGAATAGTCCATTGCCGGGCTTCACCCATGACAATGAAGGGTACATAATGATCAGGTCCGATGAGAGTATGTATAAACCCGACAGTGACAGCTGTACCCGCAAGGAGTAATGTTGATCCCTCCATTTTTTATCTGTTTCTTCTACAAAGTTAATAATTATGCAGGATCATTTACCGGAACATTCTGACCCACATATCGCCTGCATTTATGATTTCGCCAAATTCTGTGTTTGAGGCATTAAGCAGCCTTCGCGCATCATTTACAAAGAGCATCATGGCATCATAATCACCTGGTTGCTGAAAAAATTCAGGATTGTCCTCAAATTCCGAGCATGGAAGTATGTAAAACTTTCGCTTTCCGTTTTCTGCAGGGGTGTACACCCATGTAAGGATATAGCCCGCTTCAGTAATAAAGACCTTATTACCTCTTTTCGTCAGCTCGAGGCTGACCATCGCACCTCCGTCCCTTCTTTTCTGGCGCTGGTTTGATATGAAATTACCCATAGACCATACAATAGGCTCTGTCAATCCTGTGGAATCTACAGATGCTATCATAGGCTGTATCACATGAGGGTGGGACCCGATTATGATGTCAGCACCGCTTCTGAAAATGGCTGCTGCTGTCTGCTTTTGTTCAAGAGAGGGGAGGGTGTCATATTCTGTTCCCCAGTGGACTGACACGATGACCAGGTCGGCTCCGCCATTGACGGAAGCCCTTATGTCATCGCCGATGCGTATAGTGTCAATATAAGAGACGAGTGCCGGAGGTGGTACAACTATTCCGTTGGTGCCGTAAGTGTAGCTGAGCAGTGCTAGTCTGATACCGTTCTTATTTATCATCAACGGTGAGAGTGTGTCTCTTGCTTCGCTGCTTACCCAGGTACCGGTATGCCTGATATTAAGACTATCAAGCGCCCTGATGGTGCGGGCAATCCCTTTTGACCCGCGGTCAGCGGCGTGGTTATTTGCATTGGTAAGAATGTCAAAACCGGCATTCCTGCAAGCCACAGCCAGCTCAATGGGAGAGCTGAAGGCAGGGTATCCTTTATAAGGTTCACCGCCCAGGGTGACTTCGAGGTTACCGATTGCAATATCAGCTGCGCTGAGCAGTGACGAGACATAATTGAAAACGCTGTCGTAACAATATGTCCCTGTGGAATCATCATAAGCAGATGCAATTTGTCCGTCATGGCCCATAATGTCTCCCGCGAACATGAGAACGATGACGCTGTCAGCCTCCTGTCCGGCAGCCAGCCTTGGGAGAAGGAGAAAAATGACAAAGATACCGACCTTCAGAAATCTCATTAACTTTCAGTGTAATAGAGGGCGAATGTACTGATATATGGTCTTGCCCGTGAGGATGTTATGGTGAGCCGTATCTCGTCAGCCTTTATTGCAGGAAAACTCAGAAGCCTTTTATACCCTATAGTAGTTCCTGTAGCTACTGTAAACCACTGCTGGTCAGACCGCGCTTCTATAAGATACCTTTCGACTCTTTGCCCCTTACTGATATCCTCCTGCAGCATAGCCACATTAAAAGTAGCTGCAATTGCAGGAACGAAGGAAGCTACTCCCTGCCGTCCCGGGTTCCATGATGTTGTGCTGTCACCGTCAATAGCCCACATGGCTCCGTGTCCGTAAGGACGTGCTCCGTTAAGCAGGTCAGTTTTGTAGAGATTATCCAGCCTTGTTCTGAGACCCATCAGGCTTTTAATATCATTGTCAGTTATAAGTCCCCTTTTATCCGGAGGCACGTTAAGAAGAAGCACCGCATTGCGGCCTACCGAATTCAGATATATATCGAACAGCTCGTCCGGGTCTTTTACGAGGCTGTCTTCGGAAGCATGCCAGAACCACCCCGGCCGGATTGACACATCCGCCTCGGCAGGGTACCAGTAGACGTCTCCTGCTTTCTGGAGTAGCGCGCTGCTTCCCAGATCTTCGGAAGAAGGGGTGAGATCAAGGGCTTTGTTTATGGCGCAGCTCTCCGGCGTGCCGCCAGGTGCCAGAGCTGTCACGCTCCACTCGGTCTCCCGGCCGCAACCCGTCTCGGTGCCTATCCATCTTACATCTTCGCCCATAACTGCTGTGACAGCATCAGGCTGCAGCATCCTTACAAGATCATAGTAAGCCTGCCAGTCATATTCCTGGCTTCGGCCGTTTCGCCCCTCGCCGCCGGCTCCGTCAAACCATACCTCATCAATTTTACCATACCATGTAAGCAATTCGGTCAGCTGCTCCATGTAGAATTTGTTATAGGCAGGAGAAACGCCATAACATCCGGCATTACGGTCCCACGGAGAGAGATAAACTCCGAACTTCATATTGTATTTGTCACATGCATCCCTGAGCTCCCTGATCACATCACCCTTACCATCTTTCCATGTACTGGAGGCTACCGAGTGACTGGTCGTTTTTGTAGGCCAGAGACAGAAGCCGTCATGATGCTTTGCGGTGATGATAACCATCTTCATACCTGCCTCACTGAGTACCCTTACCCACTGCTCAGCATTAAGGGAGTCGGGATTGAAGAGCCCGGGAGATTCATCACCATTGCCCCATTCCCTATCGGTGAAGGTGTTTATGCCGAAGTGGATGAAGGCCGTCATCTCAAGACTTTGCCATGCAAGCTGGCGTTGGGAGGGGATAACATGCGCTGCCATAGCCTCTTTAACTCCGGGTGTTGGCTTGACAGGGAATTCAACCTCTCCCAGATAAAACTTTTTGTCGTCCTTGCTGGTACATGAGAGGATTGAAAAAAATATTATCAATAATATTACCAGGTTTTTCATAAGCGGCCTCATTTCCCTGACCTGACGTACTGTGAGTTCCTGAAACGCAAAGCTGACCAATCATCATCAATTCCTACCTGGCTTACACGTCTGAATCCTGTTTTTTCTACAGATTCCCAGCCATGGTCACGGTTAATATCGGTGATATATTTCCGTGAGGTTCCCTTTGGAAAAGCCATCCAAAGCTTGCCATCACCGTTCAGGTTGTGAACGCAGGCCGGACCGAGTAGCTTCACCTCATCCGATCGTGAAGTAAAGACTACCATGAAATCGTACAGGTAACGTGCATTGATCTCTGTGTCTATCTGTACAGAAGGTAAAGCCTTTGCCAGCCTTTTCATGAATACTTCCGGTGCGTTCAGCACTGCTATACGTTTCTGATCACCATATCTGAGCTTTTTTAAAATCTCATCCATTATTTTGGTTCTACCTCTTCACAAATATACGAATAAGCGACATCAAAGATTGAACTGAACTTTATATTGACTTCCGTGTATGTATTGTATATTTGCAGTGTCGAATAACGGGGTGCCTTTTAAACAGGCTGAGATCATACCCTTACAACCTGATCCGGATAATGCCGGCGTAGGGAACAGGAGTAATCATTTCCGGCTTGTTGACACACCCTCACTTCTGACAGTGGATTTATCATGTTAGGATATGGTTAGAAAGCTTTCAGTTATTGTACTTTTTATGCTGCTTGCCTGTCAAATGGCATCTGGCCAGAAAGACCGCGGAGTCATTACCGGAATTGTCAGGGATGCTGACGGCATGCCTCTTGCGGGGGCCTCAGTTGCTATTGAAAGCCTGAAAGCCGGTATGGCAACAGACAACGACGGAAGGTATGCCCTCCGGGGCTTGAGGGACGGCAGTTATACTCTTCGCATGAGCTACACCGGTTATAAGACCTTTGACACAACATTAGTTCTGAAAGGCAGCGCTGTTGCTGATGCATCAATGAAAGAAGCTGTTTATGTCACTGAAGAGGTGGTCGTCAGAGCCAGCCGGGCGGGGAGCCGGACACCTATGGCACACAGTACAGTCAAAGCAATAGAGTTAAGAGAGCATGACATGACAAGGGATATGCCTTACCTTCTCTCACTGACACCGTCTCTGGTTGAGACATCTGATGCTGGCAATGGCGTAGGATATACTTCAATGCGTATCCGGGGTACTGATGCCAGCAGGATAAATATCACACTGGACGGAATACCCCTCAACGATGCCGAATCGCAACAGGTTTTCTGGGTCGATCTGCCCGATCTGGCTTCATCATCGGGAAGCATCCAGATACAGCGCGGAGCAGGTACTTCAACAAATGGAGCAGGTGCCTTCGGCGCATCGGTAAATATCAGCTCCATGACTCCACCGGAAGATCCGGGTTCTGAATCAGGTTTCTCTTACGGTTCATTCAACACCGTCAGGGCTTCGGCAAAAGTTTGGACAGGGACGCTGGGCGAAAGATTCAATATGATGGTCAGAGCATCGCTGACAGGAAGCGACGGTTATGTCGACCATAGCGCTTCCGATCTGAGATCAGCTTCGGTTTCCGGCATCTGGTCGGCACCCTCCGACAGATTGAGATTTAATTTCCTGACGGGAAGTGAAAGAACCGGTATAAGCTGGTGGGGCGTACCGACAGAGATGCTGCAGGAGAACAGGCGCTATAATCCCGCAGGGGAATATACTGACAGCAACGGTGACCTGCGGTACTATGAAAATGAGACCGACAACTACAGACAGAACCATTACCATCTTTTTTATACACATATCTTCGCTGGACAGCTGAGCCTGAACACAGGCATACACCTGTCGACAGGGAACGGCTACTATGAGGAGTATAAAAGCAACAGTGACCCTATGGAATACGGGCTTACAGGATTGACTTACAACGGAACCGCGGTGACAGAAACGGATCTTGTACAGCGTAAGTGGCTGGATAATTATTTCTACGGTGCTGTATGGTCGCTGGTAAAACAGGGTACGGCTGCAGAGTGGACCCTTGGAGGTGCACTGAACAGGTATGATGGCGATCACTTTGGCAGGATAATATGGATGGAATTTCCGGGATATGTGGTTCCGGATTATGAGTGGTACAGGAATAAAGGCCTGAAGAATGAGTTCAATATCTACGGAAAGGTCAGCGCCAGGATTAGCGGAAGCCTGAACGTGTTCCTCGACCTTCAGTACAGGTACATAAACTACAGTTTTGATGGACCTGACAGTGATATGAAAGATCTCACTGCCAGTCACATGTTCAGTTTCTTAAATCCCAAAACCGGTTTCTTTTTTAGCAACGGCAGGGGCAGTGATGCATTTGTCTCCGTATCAGTTGCTCATCGCGAGCCCACACGTGCAGACTTCAAGGAGGCCGCGGGCGATGAGAATGCCACGCCAAAGCAGGAACGCCTGACCGATTTTGAGGGCGGATACACTTTCAGTAATGCCTCACTGGCACTCGGCCTCAACATGTATTATATGCTTTATCACGATCAGCTCGTTCCAACAGGTAAAATAAGCAATACCGGTTACCCGATAATGACAAATGTTCCGGAAAGCTTCAGGACAGGCATTGAGTTATCAGGAAGCTACAGGCCGTCACCGCTGGCCGCGCTGAAGATAAACCTGACTTTAAGCCGGAGCAGGATAAATAACTTCCGGAATTATTATTTCAATTACAATACGTCAGACTGGAGCGAAGAGTATACATGGAGCGATCTCGGCACAGTTGACATTGCCTATTCACCTCGCATTACAGGGTCAGCGGAGGTGGAACTCAATCCTTCGAAAAACCTTAACCTCACGATGACCGGCAAATATGTGGGAAAGCAATACTTTGACAACACAATGAGTGAAAACAGAATAATCAATCCGTACTTTGCAAGCAACATCTCAGCGGGATACAAAATTCACTTACAAAGGTCAGGTGAGATTTTGCTTCGCTTGACCGTGAACAATCTTTTCAACGCGCTTTATGAAAACAATGCCTACGGCGGAATGTGGACCGAAGACGGTATTGAAAAAACATGGGCTTACTTCTTCCCTCAGGCAGGCATAAACTATATGGCTGGTATTTCATTATCTTTCTGATGCTTATGATCACATGGTTGTCTGAGAATATTGTCGAGGTCTTTGGTGCTGTCACTGGAATAGCATATGTTATCCTTGAAATAAGGCGTAACATTCTTCTATGGCCACTGGGTATACTGGCTTCAGCGGTTTATATTTATGTTTTTGGCAATAACGGTTTTTATGCAGGGATGGTGCTGCAGGCATACTATGTGGTAATCAGTATATACGGATGGTACAAATGGCAAGGGGCAAGGGGCAAGTGGCAAGGGGCAAGGGGTTCAGGATCAGAAGTGAAAAGTGATATTATTAAAATTGATGGCAAAACAGCTTTAATCTGTTTTATAACCTCACTGGGATTATGGGGATTGTTGTGGTTTTCGCTGGACAGATGGACTGACTCACCTGTCCCGCATTGGGACGGACTGATAACCTCCCTGTCGGTAGTTGCGACATGGATGCTTACCAGGAAATTCATCGAACAATGGTACGTATGGATCCTGGCCAATGCCATAGCCGTCATCGTCTATCTTGCCATGGGAATGTACCCGACGGCCATTTTGTTCGTCATATATTTCGTAATGGCGATCATTGGTGTAAGGGCTTGGAGTAAAAATCGGTCACGAATTAAGATTTAAGAATTAAGAATTAAGAATTTTTGTGGTGCTGCAGATCTTCAGACATCAGACCTTCAGACTTTAGACTAAACAGAAATGAAAGCAGTAATACTAGCAAACGGAAAGTACCCGTCACATGCGGTACCGTTAAGACACCTTAAGGAGGCTGATTTAATAGTATGTTGCGACGGAGCAGCGGAGGAGCTTGTTGCTCACGGTATTGAGCCAGGTATAATAACCGGTGACCTTGATTCTGTCTCTCCGGAACTCAGGAGGAAATATGAAAGCATCCTTGTGCAAGATACTGACCAGGAGACGAACGACCTTACCAAGGCGGTGAAGTGGTGCATCTCACAGGGAATAAAGGAGGTTGTAATCCTTGGCGCTACTGGCATCCGGGAAGACCATACTCTTGGTAATATCTCCCTTCTTGCAGATTACAATCGTGATATCAGGGCTGCCATGCTCACTGACACTGGTTCATTCCACGTATTTTACAGCAGTGTCACTATTGATTCTTACCCTGGCCAGCAGGTGTCGCTCTTCAGCATTGACCCTGACCTGGCAGTCACATCACAAGGACTGCGCTACCCGCTGCAAAACCTTAGGCTCACAAGCTGGTGGCGCGGCACGTTAAATGAGGCGGCGGGGAAAAACTTTACACTGGAGTTTGAAAAAGGGAATGTAATTGTATTTATGGAGTACCCTGAGGTCGAACAAACGGAATTTGAAGCATGACCGCAAAAAATTTCTAACTTCGATTGTTCGTTTGTTAAACAAAATAGTACATAGCTATGAAAAAGACTCTCTCCATTACTATTGGTATTATTTTACTCATGACAATTGGTTCATGCAAAAATGAATCTCAAAAAACTACTGCCGGAGTAGAACAATTCCGGTTTACAGAATACACAATTGACCAGCTGCAGCAGGGTTACAAAAACGGTGACTTTACTGTGACGGAAGTAGTTCAGGCCTATCTTGACCGCATAAATGCCATTGATGACAACGGCCCGATGCTCAACGCTGTCATACAGGTCAATCCTGATGCTCTGTCAATAGCCGCACAGCTTGATCAGGAGCTGAGCGAAGGTAAAGCACTAGGTCCTATGCACGGTGTGCCTGTCCTCCTGAAAGACAATATTGACACTCATGACGGCATGGAGACGACAGCAGGGTCAAGAGCGCTGAGCGGTTCACATCCGCCCAAGGACAGCTTCGTGGCTCAGAAGCTGCGTGAAGCCGGTGCTGTCATCATCGGAAAGTCGAACCTGAGTGAGTGGGCCAACTTCCGCGGAAACCTGTCTTCAAGCGGATGGAGCGGTGTCGGAGGACAGACAAAGAATCCCTATATCCTTGACCGTAATCCGTGCGGCTCCAGTTCGGGCTCCGGCGTCGCAGTGTCTGCCAACCTGTGCATGACAGCTGTGGGCACTGAGACCAACGGCTCCATCGTGTGCCCCTCGACGGCCAACGGCATTGTAGGCATAAAACCTACTGTCGGTCTGCTCAGCCGCAGCGGCATCGTACCCATTTCTTTCACCCAGGACACCCCGGGACCTATGGCACGCACCGTACGTGATGCAGCAATAATGCTGGGTGCCATGACAGGCATTGACCCTGCAGACAGCAAGACGGCAGCCTCCGAAGGGAAGATGTTCAACGATTACACACCTTTTCTTAAGGAAGACGGACTTCATGGCAAAAGAATAGGATGGTATACATCCGGAAGAGGGACACACTATAAGGTTGACACATTGATGCAGAAGGCTGTCGATTACATCGTAAGCCGGGGGGCAGAGGTTGTTGAGATAAAAAAGATTTATGATGACGAGGTGGGCTCACTGTCCTTCCAGGTGCTCCTGTATGAATTCAAGGACGGACTAAATAAATACTTTGCTTCACTGGGTGATGCTGCTCCGGTGAAAAACACGGAAGAGCTGATTGAATTCAACAGAAAAGATTCTGTCGAACTCAGGTATTATGATCAGGAACTACTTCTCGAAGCACAGCGGAAGGGTAGTGTGGAATCCAAAGAATTCCTTGACATCCTTTCAAAGATGAACCGCCTTGCACGCGAGGAGGGCATTGATAAGGTGATGGCTGAAAACAAACTTGACGCCTTCATGGCGCCTACAGGGTCACCGGCATGGAAGACTGATCTTATCAACGGTGATGCCTTCTTACTGAGCAGCTCATCGCCTGCCGCAATATCAGGTTACCCTGCTGTAACTGTCCCCATGGGCTATGTGGAAGGTCTCCCCGTAGGCATCTCCTTCTTCGGGAGAGCGTGGAGTGAACCCTTACTGCTGGAGATAGCCTATGCCTATGAGACCGGAACAAGGCATCGCATGGCGCCTTCGTTCAGGACTGAGTGACACCGGAAGGTGTCTCGTTGACTTTTGTGAGATAACTGTGGACCTCGGTCTGTGACCGCAAGGGCTTTTTCTGTGATCTGACAAATTTATTTGACTGAGCCTCGTCGAAGATTCTTGCTTTCACATTGTCATTCCACTGTATCTCAAAAACATCCGTGATCTCCTTCTTAATGACCGGATCAAAGACAGGGCATGACACCTCTATCCTTCGATCAAGATTTCTTGGCATTATATCAGCTGAGGTAATATACACCAGCTCATCGCCCCCGTTGCAGAAGATCATGAACCTTGAATGCTCGAGGAACCTGTCAACAATGCTGATAGCCCTGATATTCTCACTTAGCCCCTTGACCCCGGGGATAAGAGAAAGCATACCTCTTACGATCAGCCTGATCTTTACACCTGCCTTACTTGCTTTATAAAGCCTGCCGATTATTTCCTCATCTGTAAGATTGTTGATCTTAATGGAGATATAGGCTTCTTTCCCTGCCTTTGCATTCCTGGTTTCGCTTTCAATAAGCATCAGCAGCTTATTGCGGAGGCCGAATGGTGACACCAGGAGATGGTAGAACTTATCCTTCCGGTAATTGGCAATGAAGAAATTGAACGCTTTCAGGACCTCGTTAGTGATCTTCTTTTCTGAGGTAAGAAGCAAATGGTCAGTGTATACCCTGGCCGTGTCCTCGTTGAAGTTGCCGGTACCCACGGCAGCAAATCTCTGTGTGGCATCGTTCTTGACCCTGGTGATAAGACAGAGCTTTGCGTGCACCTTCAGTCCGGGTACACCATAGATCACTTTCACACCCTCGTCAAGCAGTTTATTGCCCCACAGGATGTTAGCCTCTTCATCAAAGCGTGCCTGCAGTTCAACTACCGTAGTGACACTCTTGCCGTTCCGCGCAGCGTTCAACAGTGCGTTGATAACACTTGAATTCCTTGCAAGTCTGTAAAGAGTGATATGTATCGATGTCACATTCGGGTCAATGGATGCTTCCCTCAGAAGGTCAATGAAATGATCAAAGGGGTTGTATGGAAAATAAAACAGGATATCCTTCTTTTTAATGACCGAAAGGATGCTTTTACCACGTTGAATATCACGATGATATATAGGCGGTAATTTCTTATAATAGAGATCTTCATCCAGACGAATGAAGTTCATGAAATCCTTGAAGTTATGATACCTGTCTCCAGGTATCA
>JADGPV010000048.1 GCA_017882245.1 Bacteroidales bacterium
AAAAGAATGATAATGAGAGCAACCATCGCCGTCATAAGTGATCTTTCAACAGATATGAGAGTGCAAAAACAGGCGTTGGTACTTGCAGATCTGGGATTTGCTGTGACACTCATCGGAAGATTTTCGGGCAGATCTCCCTCCCTGTTTCTGCCTCATGTAAGAATAATACGGCTAAGAGTTCTTTTCAGACGCGGCCCCGCGATGTACATTATCTTCAACCTGTCTCTGTTGTTGCACCTCCTTACGGGAAGAACCAGCCTCTATGTTGCAAATGACCTTGACACACTCATACCGTGTTATTTAGCCTCGCGTTTTTTTCGCAAACCTCTTGTTTATGACGCTCATGAGTACTTCACCGGGCAGTATGGACTGGCAGAAAAAAAACGTACCTATGCCATCTGGAAAAGGGCAGAGAGGTTGATTTTGCCGAAGGTCCGTCATATGATCACTGTCAGCGACTCAATAGCTGAACTCTACAGGAAAGAATATGGAGTTGACCCCGTGGTAATCAGGAATGTTGCCCCCTCAACTGACGTTGTCATTCCGCGTCGCCGCATTGAAGTTGGTGCCGCGGATGATGACCTGCTGGTCGTCTACCAGGGCTCAGGTATAAATCCCGGAAGAGGGGCTATGGCACTGGTCAACGCAATGAGCATGCTTGAAAAGGTACGGCTGATCATAACAGGGTCAGGCGATATGATTGAAGAACTCAGGCGGGTGGTCAACGAAAGGGGCCTTAACAAAGATATTATATTTCTTCCCAGAATGAGATGGGAGGAGATGATGGGATTCACCATGTGTTGTGATGCGGGACTGTCACTTGATCCTGATAACTGCATCAATCAGCGCTTCAGTTTGCCAAACAAGCTGTTTGATTATATTGCGGCAGGTATTCCTGCAGTTGTTTCTCCTTTGCCTGAGGTCTCTGCAGTCGTTGATAAATATGGCTGCGGCCTTGTGCTCAGCGATGTGACACCCTATGCTATAGCAGGCATTCTTGAAAGATTGAAGGATGACAGCTCTCTTCGCTCAGCCCTGAAAGAAAATGCCCTGGCGGCGCGTCTTGAGCTCAACTGGGAAAAGGAAAGCGTGATTGAAAAAGAGTTCTTTAGAAACGCAATTAAGGCAAAATAAGGAATAAAAGTCCGGAACGGCGAAGTGAGACAATTAACCTTCCGGTTATTTCTTTTAACCGGAAGTTTGTATATTGCATACTAAATATTACAAAATACTAACCTGATCATTATGAAAACCAACCGTCGTAATTTTCTCCGTATTTCTGCTGTTGCCGGCGCAGGAGCGCTTACGGCAGCTTCTGTTTCCTCATGTTCCCGTGAGAAGGGTAAAACAGAGTTGATGCCTGAGGTCAGCAAGGCTGTGATAGCCAGCCATCTCCAGAAATTCAACATGTCAGGATATGCTGCTTCACCACTTGAGAAAATACGAATTGGTTTTATAGGACTGGGTCAGCGTGGCCCGGGAGCTGTTGAACGTATGGTTCACATTGAAGGGGTCGAAATAGCTGCACTGTGCGACAAGTATACCGACAGGGTTGACAAGGTGCAGGCGATGATTGCTAAATCCGGCCTTCCGCAGGCCAAGTCATTCAGCGGGACCGAAGAGGCATGGAAAGGTATTTGCGATGATCCTGACATTGACCTCGTATATATCTGCACACCATGGGCATGGCATACACCGATGGCTGTCTATGCCATGGAAAGCGGGAAGCATGTAGCTGTTGAAGTGCCGGCAGCAAAGACGGTGGAGGAGAGCTGGCATCTGGTTGAAACTTCTGAACGGACTAAAAAGCATTGTATGCAGCTTGAGAACTGCTGCTATGACTTTTTTGAGCTGCTGACATTGAATATGGCGCGGCAGGGTCTGTTTGGAGAGATAATACACGGCGAAGGAGCATATATACATGACCTGCGGTGGGGTTACACTTATGACAAGAACGGCTATGCTGACATGTGGCGCCTGAAAGAGAACGTACGTAACGGGAATCTCTATCCTACTCACGGACTTGGCCCTATATGCCAGATCATGAACATCAATCGCGGTGATAAAATGGATTATATGACGTCTATGTCATCAAACGATTTTGCGATGGCTTCGGAAATTGATCAGCTTGCAAAGGAAGACCCGTTCTACAAACCTTTCGCAGGAAAAAAATACCGGGGTAATATGAATACCTCCCTGGTCAGAACCTCTGCAGGGAGAACCATAATGATACAGCATGATGTCTCAAGCCCGAGACCATACTCACGTATTCACCTTATCAGCGGTACCAAGGGTATGGCGTGCAAATGGCCGGAACCTGAAAGGATAGCTCTCGGTCACGAGTGGCTCTCACCCGAGGAGTTCAAAGCACTCGAGGTAAAGTATACTCCGGAGATTATAAAAAGAGTGGGATCGATGGCAAAAGAGATAGGAGGCCATGGAGGGATGGATTTCATCATGGACTGGAGACTGATTGACTGCCTGCGCAACGGGCTTCCACTTGATGAGGATGTTTATGATGCTGCCCTCTGGAGCGTCATCACTCCACTGAGTGAATGGTCAGTGGCCAACAGATCGAATTCAATTGTTGTGCCTGATTTTACCTGCGGATCATGGACTTCAAACAAACCGGTTGACCCCAATTTGCCACAGGGAGGCAATACGAAAGTCCTTAGTGTCGAAAGCGGTTCAAACCAGCTGGAAATAAAGCATCATTAAAACAGGACCCGGTCACCTAAAATATGGCTAAAGCCCTGGAGATCTGTATGTCCCCGGTAATCCGGCTCACCCCCTGACGTTTATCAACGGGGTGATGGATCTTCCCGGGATATGATTTTCCACCTTGAAATTATGAACTATGGAAATCGGGCTTTTTGATTCACGCGGGCAGAACGGCAAGGAGTCTGCCAAAGCCGACGAATTCATCTACGAGGTTGACAGGTTCGAAGATATAAGTGTGCTTAAGTACCGTCTTCCGGGATTTGAGGAGCTTTCATCAGGTGAGAAAGAGTTCATATACTATCTTTCAGAGGCTTCGCTGTGCGGAAGGGATATCCTTTGGGACCAGAATTTCAAATATAATCTTACAATCAGAAAGACAATTGAAGCGGTCATTAATTCATACACCGGAGACAAGCATGCCGGTGACTTTACATCGTTCATGACCTGGGCCAGAAGGGTCTTCTTTGCCAACGGAATTCACCATCATTATTCGAATGACAAGTTTGTGCCTGGTTTTTCTGAAGATTATTTCGCGAACCTGATGAATGGAAGTGACCCGTCGTTACTTCCTCTCAGGGAAGGACAACAGGCCGGCGACCTGATTGCAATGCTTTCACCTGTGATCTTTGATCCGCTCCAATACCCGAGGAAAGTCAACCAGTCGGATGGTGCAGATATGATCACTTCATCTGCAAATAACTTTTATCAGGGTGTTACACAGGCAGAGGTCGAAAGGTATTATGCTGCCA
>JADGPV010000049.1 GCA_017882245.1 Bacteroidales bacterium
ATATAAAGAAAGGTGAAAACACTCTCCCTCACGAATTTCTTTTTATCCCAGTCGAATATCTTGTCATCCCATGGTTTCGGATCGAACGGGGGACAGCACTCCAGTTCTTTTTTTTCTTTCTTTTCCATGATATTAGTTTGTTACGACACTATACTGTTCTGTTTCTTCTTAAGATAATGACTCACAATAAATAAAATACCGACAATTATAAAGGGAACGGTTATGATGAGCAGAACTTCCAGGCTCTTTCCAACTGATTGGTTCATCCGGAAATTATGACTATAAATAAAGGGGCTCATTGCCAAACCTATAATTGCAAAGGCAATTCCCCCGATAAGCTCCCATTTCCATGCGATGATAAGCAGGGCTATCAAAACAAATGACGGGATCAGATGCACTAAAAAGGCTCCGAGGTTTTGCCAGAAGGTACACTCCGGCGAGAAAGAATCAAGGGCAAACATACTGACGAAGAGGATGGCCATAATGCAAAGTATTCTCGGCACCCAGTGCACAATTTTTACAGAGGTTTTCATATTGCTTATTCTTTATTGTTACATCAAAGGTACGTCACTAAACACTGGAAGTCAATATTATTTCAAAGTCAAAAGGGCACTTCTTACGAATGCCCTTTTATTATCTCACGAAACGGATATAGTAATCAGCCTTATTTTCCGGATTTAAACTTCGGAATTAAAGTATATCCCACCATCAACATTGAACTATTTCCAATCCTGAGACCGGCATCAAGACTGCCCGGTCCCACATACCAGCTTACTCCCATAAGCAAAGACGGTGTAAATGACATTTTACCTTCTGCCGGGATTGTCACAGCCAGCTCAGCCCCCAGGTTGGGGCTTAAATTATGCTTTTCCATCGGGAAGTAGAACTTGCTCGCCAGGCCGACACTGGTCAGCATTGAAGGATTTTCATCCTCGATGTTACCAGACAGCTGTTCCGTGACGGATGCTGCCAGATCCCATTTGTTGCGAAGAAGGAAGAAGCCAAGTCGTGCGTTCAGCGCACCGTTTATATTTTTAAACGAATCCATTTGGGACGCACCGCCTAAATAAAAGAACCACGGGTGCTTTGCGATATTGGATTGCATCGTCTGAGGTTCCGCAGAGGGCGGGTCAGGGTTTAAATTCCAGGTATCAATCAGCAGTGCATCCTTTGCTTCATCGTTCCACCCCCACAGTTCGCGTTTGGACTCAAACTGCAGTACCACAAGGGATTCCTGCCATGATCTCAACACAATATTCATAATATCCTTTTTATCAGATGATGCCAGCTTGCTGTAACTTTCCCCGGCTGTCAATCTGAGTTTCCCGGACTCATCCAGATCAGCTGCGCTGAAATATGCCGAGTATTTAGCCAGAACGTCTGATCTGAACGATTCAAGCTTCACTTTCTGATCCTGCCCTGTAATCACCTGTGTGCCGATCAGCAGAATTATTATTACCGTATAAAATCTATTCATCTGTTTCATCATCTTGAACCGAAATAAACACTTCGTCCTATTGACATGCCCACTGTAGTAGCAGATCCTTTAGGGGCAAGAGGTTGCTGACCGTCAAAAAAGATATCCCAGCTGGAATTTTTGTCTTTATTCATTATACTGAATCCTACTGAAATTTTTACATTGAATGTTGCGGATCCGCCGCCAAATCCCACGCCCAGTCCGTATCCGCCGGCAAGTACCTTCTGACGGAAAAAATTCATAATCCCGAGGTTCAGCGATGCGCCACTTCCGCCTGAAGTCACTCCAAAGTCTGCAGAGAGGCTTCCGGCATTCGATATGAAAGTTCCTAATCTTCCCGTCAGGCTTATATATGACGGCGAGAACATACCTCCGGCATAAGCCAGCATGCGCCTCCCCTTTGCGTCCGCCTTTAATGTTGCCGGAAGTACTGTATTGCTTTTCTCTCCTTCGGTCAGGTGCCTGCCCCTGATGTCAGCAAGCCTGGCCTCCAGCATCTGTTTTACCTCCTGATGTTCTGAATTTTTTCCAATAATGGCAAGCGCCTGCTCTATGGTCTCTGCCGACTTTTCATACATGCCTGCTTTCTCCAGCGCAATACTGGAACCGACATATGGCAGGTATTCATTCGGGTATCCGGTTATTATTCCTTCAAACATTGCTATTGACATCAGGTTATAATTCTGTGCCGCCAGCCTGTTTGCAGCCCTGAAATCCGAAACAACATCTCCGTCAGACGACATATTATCTCCAGGCATCCGGTCACGGTAATTCTCCAGGAATCCTGGTGCCGCGGACGATATCCAGGCGGGAGTGCTGCCTGCCACAATCTTTTTACCTGCCTCGATGGCAAGCATATCATATCCCATCAGAGCAAAAACCTGCGAAGTGAAGAAATGTACATCCGTGCTGTAGGAATTAGGAGTCCATATACGGTCAAGGCGTGCAAGAGCCGCATCATAAATTCCATTCAGGGCGAGAGCATAGGCATACTCAGCATTCAGTGAGACGCTGGCTGAATCTTTCTGAAGAAGAAGTGCATACGTTGAAACAGCCCTGCTGAAATCCTCAGAGATAATATATGCCCTTGCAGCATCCAGTGAAGGTCCGCTTTTTTCCGGCTTCGCAGATGTTCTGTCATCATTGTCGTGGCCGTAAATTGTTACTGTCGGCACAGTCAGGGCCAGAATGATCAGGAAGATACAGGCTTTCTCCTGCACTCCCGGGAATTTTAATATCCTTATCTTGTTTATCATACGAAGCTTACAAACTAAGTTTTTCCTGGAAGGAATATGTTATGTTCTCAATGATATCTGTGAACCTCTCCTCCACAGCATCCTGATTTTTCTGGCTCATCTGTTTAAGATAAGAGGCAAGCTCTTTGGCGTCGTCTTTCATCTTATCTGCAAGTTTTTTCCTTGATTTTTCAATTTCAGAAACCTGTTTCCTGAGAGTGGAAATTTCAGATTTGTTCTGCTTTGCATTTGAACTTAAATCCTTAATTTTCTGTTCAAGCGGGTTGAGTTGGCTTTTCAGCCGTGCATCTTCCTTAATTGTCTCAGTAACTCGCGGATTCCAGTCATTGATGACCGTGTTCAGTTCGCTGATCTCATTCTGGTACCAGGCCAGCATTTCGGTCAGGAATACAATATATCCTACAGCATTATCATTTATCTCTCTTACTGTGTAATTAAGTGTAACAGCCTTCTCTCCTGATGCCGGATCTGAGTTCGCAGACACTACCTGCTGACCTGCATCAGAGTAGGCTTTACTGATATCCCGGGTAACACCACTGCTTATTGCCTCAATCTTTTTCACAATGTTATCGCCCTCCTTTAACATTATATCTTTTGATTGCTTATAATTTTTTCTGTACGCTTCCAGCTTTCCTTTAAGTGATTCTATATCAGCATTGAAAGCTTTTGTATCAGCATTTTTCTTTTGGCGCAGCTCATTCTCGACCTGCAGCATCTGACCTTTGACCTTGTTGACATCAGCCACATAACCCCTCACCTGCTTATCCCATTCAACAATGGTGGTCTCAAGGCCGTTAAACTTTTCCTCATTAAATTTAATCAGCTCAGTCAGCGGTGCCACATAATTGAGGGCATCAACTGATACAGTCTCTTTTGCAACAGAAGGTATATAAGAAGCTACGGGTTCAATGACTTCCTTATCATTCGAGGCCGCGGTTATTTCTTTCTCTATTGATAGTGCGGGTTTTTCGGCTGCCTGTTTTTTAACTGCTCCCGCACTTTTCATCGACTGAATTACAGTCGCGGAGACGCCCTGACCAGCCAGGCTTTTCAACGCACTTTCGCTAAGGTCAAACTTAACGGGCGAGTTCTGAATCATATCAGTAATCAGTTCATCTGAAAGATTTGCTTTTGACATTTTTATCACAGAACTGTTTGTCAGTGTCTCAGGATTTTGTGCATTAACCATGACTGCTATAAACAATCCGGTTAAAATCAGGGAAATATGTTTTTTCATTGATATAATTGATTTCATGTTATTACTTTTTCTGTTCAGATGTCTGTCGCATCATTGCCTTCCTCATCTCAATGATCACTTCAGAAGACACGCCCTTTCCTGTGAGCTCAATGACCGCATCAGTTGTCAGGTTGAAGTCGACCTTAGCCTGTGTGATGAGTGCAATGATCAATGCATCTGACAGCTCATTATTGACAAGATCAACAACAGATGAGTTTGTAAGGATATCAACAGTCTTTTTAATCTCACTCGCCGTCTTCAGGCCTGTATTGCTTGTTATCTGTTCTTCAAGGCCGATAATCCTTAAAATGAGCTTTTCCTCCGGGCTGAACACGATCAGTCCATTACCGTAAAATTTAAGAAAACCGCTGAGATCATCAGAAATGAGCACAGCACCTGTGTCTTTCAGGGCATAAATTTCATTTCCGGCCGAGAAGTAAATCCTGTCAGTTGATTTATCCACAGCAACGGATTTTATCTCCTTCTCTGCAGGTAAAACAGTGACTGCCTTCAGTTCTTTACTTTTAAGGTTAAAATCAAACAAAACGCTCCCTGAAGCAAAAAGTATTGAGTTATTTTCCTCAATAACTGCATTGACAGAAGTAGGCATTTCCAGCAATTTGGTATATCTGCCTCCCTGCGCAACCACATATATAGCATATTTCTCCCTATTACCGGTACGATCATATAGATACATTACCTTATCACCCTTACTCAGGCCCATTCCCTGATCCGGCAATCTGTACAGGACAGAAAGGTTCCCTTCAGAATCGAAATAGCAGAGTTCATCGTTTCGAATCGTGAGCAAGATACTGTCCTGGGTAAATGCGAACGAGCTGATATCGCCTGTCACCGGTCTGCCGAAAGGCACCAGTCCGCCCCAGCCTACCAGGTAAAACTGGTCTTTCGAGGATATTAAAATCAGCTTATTGGCAGTAATATCCAGGTTCGTGATGAAGTTGGCATTAATATCCAGGTCACTAAGCGTCTTACTGTTCAGCAATATTTCATAACGCAGTGTGTCACTTTGGTCGCCGTACCCATGAACATGCAATGAACAGATTATGATCAGGGACGTCAGAACGGTTTTCCTTATTGTTTGCATACGAAATTCTTGATTTTAGTTATGAAACAGGCCCCATACCTTCTGTGCCTTGGACGATAGATCTATCGCGGCTTTACCCAGTTCAAGACCATCTTTGTAATCAGCCTTTACTATGGCCGGATCTACATTTTTACACAGCTTGATGCTGGCTTTTTCGCCCAGATACTCAACTGCCTTGACAGACTTTTTGACAATTGTGCCTATCGCTTCCCCTGCCAGACCGCTTGTCACGCTCGTAACGCTTGCTTTGTAGAGTGCGGTAGTCGCATCATATCTTTGCTCGTCTTCAGGCGAAAGAGAAGTTATATCAGGGCTTCCCAGAATTCTGGCTGCCTGAGAAATATTTGAGCAAGTCTCATTTGTAAGGTTTTCACCCCATTCGGCATACTGATTTGTTGACAGCTCTTTAAGAAGATTCAGCATTTTGACATTAAAGGAAGCTCCCGGTGAACTTTTCGTATCGATCCCTGTACCAGGGGACGAAACTTCTGAAAAGGTGTAATCAGCCAGAGCATAGTTTACGCTTCCCAGCGGTGGCACGGTGCTTGCCAGAGGTACTGGTTTTTGTACTGTGGAGGCGGAAGGGGTACCGCCTGCGGTCGTTGTCTTTGCTCCCTTAAGGTCATTCGGATCGACCGTTTTCTGGCCTTCCTTAAGATAGACAGTGCCACCCTGCTCCGGTTTCTGAAACCGCAGCGCCTGTTCGGTGTAAAACTTATCAAAGACGGCATTGCCTGTTATTGGAACGTCTCCGTTAGTGATCAGATTCATAGCATCAGTCGTCATGCCCATTGATTTCATCCTCTGCATGTAATCACTGACCCAATTCTCGATGTCCTTAATGTCATGCGGAGAAAATAAAGCATTGCCTGTAAGCAATCCTGTAATACTGACCTCTCCCGGATGTCCCATAAGGGTGCTGCCTCCTGACCCTGATGAAACCGGGCCCCCGCCGGAACCGACGCATGGAGTGCAGGTGATTATGGTGGTGCAGGTTCCGTCCCATGTTGACCAGTCGGAGCCGCTGTTGTTAATCTCCTGCTGCCTGATAGATTCACAGGCTTCTTTGGTTGCATAAACAACAGACGGGTATGGAGGATAAGGTATACAGCTGCCTGTCTGATTAATGGTTTCTGTAAATGTCCAGCCCTGAGCCTTCGCTGTTTTTCCGGATCCGAACAATAAAACAGCAGAAAGCACTAAAAGAAAACAAGATCGTCTTAGCATAGAGAATAGTGTAGGTGTAGTTCCTCGTTATTATAAGGGAGTTGAATGTAGTGTAAGAATATTAATTCAGATTTGGGTCAAGCTGATTGATGTTAATAACGGGTAAACGCTATTAAGAATTGCATTGACAGATTAAACGGAGGAGAAATAAATAGTTTTTGCATGAGCGACGCCCAAGTTGGGCGTGGCTACAGACGCTTTCTTATCACTGACCAGGTGTCAGTGATAAGAAAGCTCTCTTCCATGTAACCGATCATCTTTTCGAACCTTTTCATGGGTACGGCAAAAGTGATGGTATTATCAGGTACGCACTTGCGTGCAGATGGGTCAAACATGCCTATCACCGCCCTCTGCCTGTCAGAAAGGCTCTCAAGATAGGGGTAGTGAATGATGGAGCTGCATCCTGATCCGAAGGGGGCGAATGTGCCGTTAGGCTCCGACTGATCAAAATTGGCAAGAGTGAAGAGACCGGAGAGAACATCCGGTGTCGCAAAGAAAATCACTACATCAGGGTCGTCTTTCTCCTCAAGCTTATCCCACCTTTTGAACACCAAATTCATACCTGAAACAGGTAATATTGTCTGGTTTTTCATGAACTCTTTCACCAGCTCGGGTGAGCGCAGGTACCTCTCACCTTCCGTCTTTTCATTTCCACACGAGAGAAAATCCTCAAATCCCGGCCTCATTTTATCTGTGTAGCCAAGATATCTCCTCCCGCCACCGCAGGTGACCCTCCCGGCATCATAAACAAGTGATTTCCCGTTTCGAACTTTTACCAGCTCGCATATTATACAGCTCCAACCCCTCGGTTTATCTGCCCATTCAGCACCGCCATCTGAATTAGTGTAATAGAATACGATTGGCAATAAGGCATTGCCGAAGTACTTCTTCCAGAGTGCAAGGAAGGTCTCTTTTATTTCTGTTTTCATTGATTGTTATTTTACTCTGTTTCCCTGTATGAGTGACCAAAGTCTTTCTATTTCAGTTTCTTTTCGACAGCCGGCAGCAACTCATCGCTGACACGCCGGAAGTTATATAACCCTTGTATACAGTGCTGTTGCTGCAGTCACTTCCCCGGGCTGGCTGCAGAAATGAGATCAGGGTAAAACCAAAGGGTATCAAAGCCCAGTAGAAATAGCACTTCAGGCCGTTCCTGGAATAACGGCTGAAGAATCTTACAAAAAAAGGAATGTGCCTTGCCTTTATCACTTTTTACTGCTGACTGAAACCAGGGTCCTGGGCGGATTCTGATAGTATTGAGGTATCACCGGTAGTCCTCCTTCATTCGCCGGGACAAATTTCTGAAGGTACTTCAATAGAGCAATCCATTCCTTCCCTTCCTGCAGGCCGGCCATTGAAGTATTATAATCGGCTACGGCCTTCGCAAAATCAGTTACCGGAATTCCGTCTTTGTCTTTAGGTACAACGCTTATCAATCCAAATGTCTTCTTTTTTATTAAAGGAAGATTATCTACCAAATATGAATTTGCCACAACCGAATAGAGCTTTGTATCCTTTTTTGAAGTGTTCACTTCTGTGACCTTACCTTCAGGATCGGTCAGTTCTATTTTCCGTACCTTGTTAAAAAGTCTGCCGTCCGGATCATATTCCACGCGGAGATGGGAAAAGTAGGGGAAATTCGACGGTGTCGATTTTGACAGAAAGATCAGGATCTCGGTAAGGTTCTTTATCTCCTTGCCTGTTACCCAGAGTTTTGAAAGAGCGTATCCCGGTACCTGATCACTGCCTGAACCGAGTGACATTACCCTGAAGATATCAGCTACACTCTGTATGCCCGGCTGGATCGTATCGCGGATCACGCCCTCGGCCACCACGGCAATGTCAGTGCCTGGTCCCTGTGTGTTTGTATAATCATATATGGCATCTGCCACAAGCGCGCCGAGGTTGTTACCTGCCATGTCTTCCTCCTCGCCGATGACAAGCATGAAAGGGGCAGAGGCTACCGGCATATCATAAGTATATCCCAGTGGTTTCAGTATAACATCATTGATCCTGCCCTCCTGCGCCATTATTGCCAGCTGTATTGAGCCGTCAGCCCTAACCTTATCGTTTATGTTAATTACTTCATATTTATCAAG
>JADGPV010000050.1 GCA_017882245.1 Bacteroidales bacterium
TGGTTGTCTCTATCTCCCCACAGACTGACTCAGTCATGGACAGCAACGTTGGAGGCTTCTTCGGACCCTTCCTGAAATTCTCCGGTTTTGATGCTCTTGAATTGCAGGGCAAATCGAAGGAAGATGTCATTGTCTTCATCAATGGCGTTGACCACTTCATAGAAATATTTGAGGCTCCGGCAGAAGCAATGGACAGCCATATCATGGCTGAACAGCTCACCGAAATGTTTGCCAACGATGATTCTGATAAGAGGAATATAGGGGTGGTCTCTTCAGGATCAGCGGCCGAACATTCGCTTATAGGCATGCTGAACTTCAGCTTCTATGATCCCAAACGCAAAAAAGTCAGGCTGAAGCAGGCTGGCCGCGGAGGTATAGGCACCGTCTTCCGCGATAAGAAGATCAAGGCTCTGGTCTGCAAGATCCCAGGTGTGAAAGGTAACCTCAATAACGTGGTTGACCTTGAGGTTATCCAGGAACGTGGCCGTCGCTTTAACCGAGAGATGAGGGAGCTGGATGACACGCAGTGCCGTATGCGTAAGGTGGGCACCGCTCACCTGATGGAGGTGATGGACGACCATGACCTCCTTCCTACACATAACTATAAGTTCGGATCACATAAAGATTCACCTAAGATCGATTCAGCAGTCTGGACTTCCTTCTTCACACAGAACATACCTGACGGTTGTTGGATAGGCTGTAACATGGCGTGCTCTAAGGCTGTGGATGACTTTGTGCTGAGCACAGGCCCTTACAAGGGGCAGTCGGTCATGGTTGACGGACCTGAATATGAGAATGCTGCCGGGCTTGGCTCCAACGGCGGCTTCTTCGATCCGCGTTATATCATCGAAGCCAACTTCTACTGCGACACCTACGGCATATGCACCATCACCTGGGGCACCAGCATCGCCTTCATCATGGAGTGTTGGGAAAAGGGTATCCTTAATAAGGAGCGTACAGGCGGACTTGAGTTCACCTGGGGTAACATTCCTGCAGCCCTGGAGCTCCTTCACCAGGTGGCACGCGGCGAGGGATTCGGTCTCATAGCAGGACAGGGAACACGCCGCATGAAGAAGATATTTGCTGAGAAAGGATGGGGCGACCCTGCATTGATGCAGGATATTTGTATGGAAAACAAAGGGCTGGAGTATTCACAGTACATGTCGAAAGAATCACTGGCACAGCAGGGAGGATACGCACTCACCAACAAGGGCCCTCAGCATGATGAAGCATGGCTCATATTCATGGATATGGTGAACAACCAGATACCTTCCTTCGAGAACAAGGCCGATGCACTGCACTATTTCCCGATGTTCCGTACATGGTTCGGCCTCGTGGGTCTCTGTAAGCTGCCATGGAACGATGTGGAGCCGGAGAACAATGCTCAGACTGATGAGCCTGCAAAGGTGCCCGAACATGTAGATAACTACGTGACTATCTATAAGGCTGTCACTGGAAGACCTTTCGATAATAAACGCCTTGTGGAGGACTCCGAACGCGTATATAATTTCCAGAGAGTGTTCAACATCCGTCGTGGCTATGGCCGACGCAAGGATGACGATCAGCCCTATCGCGCATGCGGCCCGGTGACAGTCGAGGAGTACGAGTCAAGGGCAGAGAGATATGATAAACAGCTGAAGGAAAAGATAGGTTTCGATCCCTCAGGTAAGAGCACTGCTGAGAAGGTCAGTGTTCTCCGTGCCTACCGGGAGAAGCAGTACGACCTTCTGCGCGATGCCGTCTATAAACGCCGTGGCTGGAACAGCAACGGTATCCCCACCATCGCCCACCTTCAAAAAATCGGCATGGATTTTCCGGAGGTGATTGAGGTGGTCCGGGACCTACAATAATTACAGATTATTTGGATATAAACCGTGTAGCGACGCCCTACTAGGGCGTCGTTACTCGTTGCAAATAATGATAATTTTTAGGATTGTCGATGATATATTGACGAGTTCTGTTAAAATCCAGCCGGTTCCTGATGATATGATCGTAATATCTCGGCTGCCAGACCAGCTCCAGACCACTCTTTTTTACTGTAACGCTTGATGCTCGTTTGAACTGATTTATTATTACACCAATATGATAAAATTTCGGTGGATCGACACCTGATTTGAGCGTAATACTGGATGCAGCTTTTGATATAATGATAATCCCGTGAATATGATCAGGCATGACCGCAAACTCATCTAATTCTGCGATTGGGTAATGCAGAGGAATTTCCAGCCAGAGTTTTTGCACTATCAGACCAGACTCTGATAAGTTCATTTTTCCATTCTCTACCTCACCAAGATAATGGGACTTGCCTTTTGTATTAATCGTAATAAAATATTTTCCGGGAGAGGAATAATCATAGCCACGTAAACGACGAGCATTCCTGCTGTAAGTATCAGAGAAAAAAGAAACCATATATTTTAAAAGCAAGACTTATCTAATTTACTCTTTTTCTTTGAAATTTTATTATCTTGTAACTACTAAAATCGAGGATTATCCATATGAAAAAGAGTTTTATTCTTATTCAGATAATATTAATGGGGGGTTGCCTGTCCCTTTTTTCCCAGCAGCCTGACAGGGCGGCGCTTGCCGAAGGGAAAAACTTCATACCCACCAAGATCTATTCCGCCGATGATGATGCGCACATACTTGAATTATACAAAGACCTCCGCGTGGCTGATGTGTCTGACGGAATGGATATGGTAGGACTGCCTGGGACCGGACTGGTTGACCAGTCGATTCATCCTGACTGGGTTGACCTGTCAGGATTTACTCATGTGATACGGGGCATTGCCATCACAGTACGGTATGTTCCGACGCAGAGACCTGCGCAGCCGGCTCAGGGTCAGAATTTTGGAGAGTGGGAGGGAAATTTCTACAACACGTATTCCACAGAGGCATTCACCGACATTATCCGGAAGGGAAGCGTCATTGTCATTGATGATGTCGAGGACCGTGATATCGGTTCTATTGGTTCAAACAACATATTAAACTGGTACAGGCTGGGCGCCGTGGGAGTTGTCACTGACGCCGGGGCACGTGATACCGACGAGATAGGTCTCGAGAAGATGCCGCTCTACCTGAGGCAAAAGGGTCGCGGCATCCGCCCCGGACGCAACGAGATTGAATCGGTAAACAGGCCCGTCACGATAGGCGGGGTGCTGGTTTGTCCCGGCGATGTCGTTGTCGCTGACGGTGACGGAGTGGTCGTCGTACCTCGGGCAGCGGCAGAGCAGGTAGCAAAGTATGCTTCGGATATCCTTGTCAAGGACAAAGCCGGCAGGAGAGGTCTTTACGAAAACCTCGGCCGGCCGCTGGATAAGACGGTGAAGTAAAGCATAAGGCAAAAGGCAGTAGGCAACAGGCAATAGTGTAAAGACTGAAGACCAAAGACTTCAGACCGCAGGACCGCTAGAAAAAAACATAATATGAGAATAAATCGTCTTTTATTACTAATCATTTCCACACTACTTATCACTCCTACCCTCAGATCACAGGAGACCCATCCTGAGGTCAAGACACTCGCACCCGGCACCCAGGCTCCTGACTTCAGCCTGCCAGGCGTAGACGGCAAGACATATACTCTCAGTAGTTTTGAGAAGGCGAAGGCGGTGGTAATCATCTTCAGCTGCAACCACTGTCCCACAGCCCAGGCTTATGAAGATCGCATTATAGCCATAGCAAATGACTACCGGCCAAAAGGCGTTGAGGTTGTGATGATATCCCCTAACTCTGTCGATGCACTGAATTATTCTGAGCTCGGGTATTCAGACATGGGCGACAGCTTCGGGGAGATGAAACTGAGGGCTGCGGAAAAGGCATTTCCCTTTCCATATCTGTATGACGGTGATGAGCAGAAGACAGCCCTCGCTTACGGTCCGGTGGCAACACCACACTGCTTCGTCCTTGACAGTGACCGCATCGTGCGTTATGCTGGCCGTATCGACGGGTCGGAGAAACCCGGTACCGGCAGGGGAGAGGATCTGAGGAAAGCTGTTGATGAGGTCCTGTCAGGACAACCTGTTACAACTCCTGTCACAAAAGTGTTCGGATGTTCCGTCAAATGGTCATGGAAGAATGAATATACAAAGAAGCTCTATAAGGAATGGGCAGAGTTGCCGGTCACACTTGAGGAGATCGGAGCAGAGGGCATCAGGGAGCTTATAAGGAACAATAGTGACAAGGTCAGGCTGATAAATATATGGGCTTCGTGGTGCGGGCCGTGTATCGCTGAGATGCCTGACCTGGTAATCATAGACCGGATGTACAGGGGGCGGCCCTTTGAATTCATTACGATCAGTGCCGACAAGAGTGAAAGGAAGTCCGAAGCCCTGCGTATACTGAAAGAGAATCAGGCTTCAAACAGGAATTACATCTTCAACAAAGACAATGTCTATGAACTCATCGAGGCCGTTGATCCTGACTGGCAGGGTGCGCTCCCGTATACAATGCTTATCGAACCCGGAGGCAAAATACTCTACAGGAAGCAGGATACCATCGATCCGCTCCAGATGAAAAAACTGATTGTAGGAAGTAAATACCTTGGGAGATATTACTAATTCTCTACGCTAAACGCTCAACGCTAAACCTCAAGTCGTCTCTGCAGCTCCTTCAGCTCATCCCATCTGCCTTCATGAAGCAGCAGCGCCTGCTGCGGCCATGTCTCAGGATCATGGATGCGATAACGCTCGCCGCCATCCTGAATAAGGTATTCTCTTATTGTCTCAGGAGATGTTTCTGATAGAGCTTTCCAGGTGGTTATACCCCTGTTCATGAGTATCCTGGCTATCTTGCGACCGATGCCTATGACAGCCTTCAGATCATCAGTAACCACCATCACTTGAGGTACTTTCACTGCTTTAAGAGCAGCCTGCTCTGCCAGCAGCCTGGCTTCTTTCTCCAGCTTTTCGATGGTGAGTTTCAGACTTGCGATCTCGTCATCCATCCTCCGGACATCCGATTGCAGAGTCTGCTTCTCTTCTTCCAGCTTTTTGATCTTTGCCTTAAGTGAAGCTATCTCTTCTTCAAGTATATCGCATTTTTTCTTACACCTGCCCTTTTCCAGGTAGTAGCCAATCAGGAAGCCTAACAATGCTGCAATAAGCAGCACGATGATAATAAACAGCAAATCTGCTGTAAAACGTTCTGCCATATCTTTTAAATTATTACTTTGATTTCAGTTCTTCTGTTAGCGGCTCTCCCTTCAGGAGTGCTGTTCGGCATCACGGGCTCACTGAAGCCTTTTGATGATGTCACTATCTGATCCGCGTTGATTCCTGCACTTACGAGGTATGATTTAACAAACTCAGCTCTCTTAAGCCCCAGGGTTTTGTTGAATCGCTCCGTGCCGGTGTTGTCAGTATGACCCGTCACTTCAATTTTTGAAGACGGATTGTTTTCCAGAACCAGCTTCAGGTTTTTAATGTATTCATCAGAAACGGAGCTCATATCGCCAACGGCTGATGAGCTTTCAAAAGAGCCTTTCTGGATGCCTGCCCCGGTGAGGAATGTTTTGGCCTCACCAACGGCTGCCATAAGAACCTGCTCTGCTGTCTGGGTTTCAGCAACACCCTGTACCAGCTCCGGAGCCTTGATTGTTGCATTGCAGTCGCATCTGACTTTGCAAACATACCAGTAGGACGAACCTGCTATCCAGAATACCAGCAGGACAGACAGAAAAAATACTAGTTGTCTCATATTGATCTTGTTTAGTCGCAAAAAGTAAATCCTCCGAGAATTGTGTTAAATATAAAATTGAGTAAGAATCCTATTTCTTGGTCCGGGTCAACATATAAAGTTACGTTACGTATAAACAAAATCAAAATATTTCTATGTAATTGTTCAAGTTATCTCAGTAAAGCGGCTGCGCACCATAGCACCGGTGCCTGACCATGAAGATCACCAGTGTTGCGCCTCCTGTTCATGTAATGGTCACGATTGTTGCTGGTGCCTGTTCCTTCACACACCTCAGTAAGATTGTCGTCATCATTGATGTATGTTATCAGCGAAAGCCATGCTTTCCGTGCGGCACTGCCGTAGGCCTTTCTGTCGAGCCATCCCTCTTTTACCCCTGTAACCATGGCATAGGTGAACATGGCTGTTGATGATGTCTCTTTCCAGAAGCTTTCGTCATCGATCACCTGTCTCCACATGCCATCATCAGCCTGGTATTTAAGCAATGCTGCCATCATCTTCCTGTAGCCTTCCATGATGCGTGGCCTGTCAGGGTTGCCGGCGGGCATTGCACGGAGTATCTCAGCCATGCCTGCTGCCATCCACCCGTTGCCGCGGCCCCAGCAGAAGTGCGCATCCGGTGAGTGATAAAAGAGGCCGTTATCAAGCTGAAGACTGTCGAGATACAGCACCATCTCCCGTGCTGCGCGGTCAATATATTTGCTGTTGCCTGTAGCCCGGTACGCCTGGGCCTGCACCGCAGTAATCATGAACATGTCATCGATCCACAGCCTCGTCTGCCATGTGTAACCCTGATCATGCCATGCTTTCTCATTGTCGTTGGCACCGGGTGGCAGGGTCCATTGCGTGTCGGCATAGCCTTTCCCCAGGTCAAGGTATTTCTCTTCTTTTGTCTGCATGAA
>JADGPV010000051.1 GCA_017882245.1 Bacteroidales bacterium
AAGAGACTGAAATTCTCAAACTGCCCATTGCGGGCATAATGTCTGATATGCCGGTAACTGCCATGGCCGCGCAGTATGAGCGTCTGACGGAGATAGCAAGGAGCCTGGGATGCAGGCTGGATGCACCGTATATGACGCTTTCCTTTATGGCACTACTCGTCATACCGGAACTGAAAATCAGCGACAAGGGACTGTTTGACGTCCTGACCTTTAAACATGTGCCGTTGTTTGTCTGAGTTAAACAGGCAACAGGCAACAGGCAGTAGGCAGTAGGCAATAGTGTGGTATAAGGACAAATGTTCATTTGTTCATTTAGCCGCTTTATTTCTAAATTTGAACTTACAAATTAGAGCATTTGAAAAGCGGCAATCCCATAAAGTCAACCGTATCGACACTGCCAGATAAACCGGGAGTTTATCAGTTTATTGACTCAACCGGCACCATCCTATATGTCGGGAAAGCACGCAGCCTGAAAAAAAGAGTATCATCCTACTTCACTAAAAGCCAGTCCGGAAAAACGCAGGTAATGCTCTCCCGGGCCATTGACCTGAGACATATTGTCGTTGACAATGAATCTGAAGCGTTGCTGCTGGAAAACAGCATTATCAAGAAACATCAGCCCAGGTACAATATCCTTCTTAAAGATGATAAAACGTACCCATGGATATGTATTAAGAATGAGCATTTCCCGCGTGTCTTTCTCACCCGCAAACTTATCCCTGACGGCTCATCTTATCACGGTCCCTACACGTCAGTGCCGGCCGTGCGCACACTGCTTGACCTCATCCGCCAGCTCTTTCAGATAAGAACCTGTTCCCTTCCCCTGAACAAGCGATCAATTGCCGAAGGCAAGTTCCGGGTGTGCCTGGAATATCACATCGGAAATTGCAAGGGGCCCTGCATAGGGCTGGTAAGCGAAGAAGAACATAATCAACAGATTGAGAGGATAAAGCAAATTATCAAGGGCGATGTCGGCGGTGTGACGGGCCACCTCGAAACCCTCATGAAACAGTATGCTTCCGAGCTTAAATTTGAGGAGGCGCAGAAAATCAAGGAAAAACTGCAAATACTTGCGAAATATCGCAGTAAATCAGTGGTTGTCAACACATCTGTCAAGAATGTTGATGTATTCGGATCCTCATCTGACGAAGGTTCGATGTACATAAGCTATATGAAGGTTGTGGCTGGCGCGGTTGTGCAGTCTTATTCCATTGAGCTGAAAATGAGACTCGAAGAGGATAGAGAATCCGTTCTTTCAACTGCCGTCACTGAGATAAGACAGCGTGTAACAAGTGATTCGCCTGAGATTATTGTGCCATTTATGCCTGATATCCTGATAGATAAGGTCAAATATACTGTTCCCGTACGTGGCGACAGGCACAAATTGCTTGAGCTGGCAAACCGTAATGCAGTCTTTTTCAGGCTCGAACGACAGAAAAAGGCTGCGGAGAAATCGAAGGAGAACCGCACGGAAAGGAATCTTGAGAAGATGAAGAAAGACCTGCATATGCCTGTACTGCCGGCTCATATCGAATGTTTTGACAACTCTAATATACAGGGCGAATCGGCTGTGGCTGCCTGCGTCGTTTTTCGCAGCGGCAGGCCAAGCAACAGGGAATACAGGCATTTCAACATAAAGAGTGTCACCGGGCCGGATGACTTTGCATCTATGGAGGAAGTGATTTTCCGCCGCTACAAAAGAATGCTTGATGAACAAACATCATTGCCACAGCTGATAGTCATTGACGGAGGGAAGGGACAGCTTTCTTCAGCAATGAAAAGCCTGGATGAACTTGGTCTCAGGGGAAAAATAACTGTCATCGGCATTGCCAAGAAGCTTGAGGAAATTTATTTCCCCGGAGATTCGGTTCCGATATACCTTGACAAAAACAGTATAACCCTGAAAGTCATCCAGAATCTCCGGAACGAAGCTCACAGATTCGGGATAAATTTCCATCGTGGAAAAAGAAGCTCAAAAATGAACCGGTCATTTCTGGATGAAATTTCAGGGATAGGAGAGCAGACAAAGGAACTTCTTCTGAAAAAATTCGGATCCGTCAAAAAAATAAGGGAAGCTTCTCCGGAAGCGCTCGAAGGGGTAATTGGCGGGAAAAAAGCCGCACTTTTGTCCGCGGCCCTTCAAAAATGATTTTTTTCCACGTGGAACACAAAATCCGGAAATTCAACATAAAAGTCTGATAGACAATAGATAATACTATATTATCTCTTGCCTTAACTTCACGACAATCGAATATTTTTAGCTAAGCGGGAAGTCCCCCAAAGATTTTCTTCAGAAAACGGTGAAAAGAATGAATGCTGCTGGGTTTCCAGAACATCATGATGCACTCATGGTGAATCAGGTTGATATCTTCCTTTTCCAGTTCAGCGATTATTGATTTTGTTTCTGCTCCCTGCTGGATCCAAAGATCTTTAATTCCATGTGCAATTGCTTCCCTGGCAACTGAAAGGGTTTCTTCCTTTGGCGTCATGAAAATTAATCCCCGAACATCTGACGGAAGTTCACTGACCGAGTTAAAGCATTTTACACCGTCAATAGTCTCAGCAGCGGGATTAACCGGTACCAGGTCCATTCCTTTCTGACGGAGCTCTTTGAAGGCTACGTGCCCGAACTTCTTCGGGTCTCTTGAAACACCTGCCATGGCATACTTGCCTAATGTCAGAAAACGTGCGACGCTTTTCATGTTTTTCTAAGTGTTGAAAATATGACGAATTCGATTAATGCTGATTTGGTTTCAGATTCAGGATAATTATCCAGCAGGTGTATCGCCCTGTCAGAGTATTCCTGCATTTTTAATTCAGCATACTCAAGGCCTTTATGGTTTTTGACGAAATCGATAACTCCCTGTATTTCCTTTCTTCCTTTCTTCTTTTTTCTTAAAATGCGAATGATCTTTCTGCGATCAATCGGTCCGGCTTCGCGAAGTGCATGGATTAGCGGGAGAGTGATTTTTTTTTCCTTGATATCATTGCCCTCTCTTTTTCCCGTCATATTGCTGCCGGAATAATCAAGAAGGTCATCCTTAATCTGAAAAGCTATGCCAACATTTTCTCCGAACGATTTCATGCGGGCGATAGTCTCCTCATCTTCAGTGACGGAACTGGCACCGCATGCTGTGCATGCAGAGATCAGTGCCGCCGTCTTCATTGTTATAATCCTGAAATAGTCTTTTTCCTTTATGTCAAGTTTCCGGGTCTTCTGCAGTTGTACCAGCTCACCTTTCACTATTTCCTTAACCGCAGCAGAGACTATCCCAAGCATATTAAACTTATTCTTCTCAACACTTATAAGCAGTCCCTGAGCCAGAAGGTAATCGCCAACAAGAACTGCAATTTTTGAATTATAAAGGGCGTTGATGGATTTGAGGCCGCGCCTTTCGGAGGCGTCATCCACTACATCGTCATGTACCAGCGTTGCAGTGTGAAGTAGTTCTATGAATGTGGCTGCCACGTAAGTGGTCTCATTGATTGTCCCGTTAAGTTTTGCAGTAAGGAAAACGAGGAGCGGGCGCATCTGCTTTCCTTTCCTTCGGATAACATAGTTCAGAATTGTACGAAAGAGGGGTATATCGCTCTGGAGGGTGCGGTTGAAGTAAGATTCGAAATCTCGCATCTCTGCTGCGACAGGCTTCTTAATATCTAAAAGAGTTGACATATCTGGTGTCGGAAGTCACCCCAAAAATAAGACAAAATGTGAATAAAGATCACGTTGTCTCACCCAGGAATTTTTTCTGGAAGAACAGAATAGCGAGCACACCGGTGGTTATCGACGCATCTGCTATATTAAAAACGGGTCTGAAAAAAATAAATGATTCGCCGGGTTTTATGGGTGACCAGTCAGGCCAGTGGGTGTCAATGACCGGAAAATAGAACATATCAACTACACGGCCATGGAGGAACGACGAATATCCTCCGCCTTCCGGGAACATTATCGCCGGGGTGTGCCAGCTCTCGCTGAAGATCATTCCGTAAAAAGCGCTATCGATCAGATTACCGATTGCACCTGCAACGATAATACTTACTGAGATTACTAGACCGGGATGCGCATTCTTTTTGATGATACTGGCCAGGTACCAGCAAATAACACCTATTGCTATAATCCGAAAGATGCTCAGTGCTGCCTTGCCGAACCTTCCTCCCCACTCCATCCCGAAGGCCATGCCGTTGTTTTCCAGGAAATGAAGTCTGAACCAGTTGCCAATGACAGAATATTCTTCTCCGGCGATCATGGTGGTTTTGACAAAGATCTTCAGGGTCTGATCAAGGATAAGAAGTATAATGATCAGCAGGATTGATTTATTCCTCAGCGACATATCTATCTTAATTTGGTCGCAAAATAGCAAAAAAACGAAAACACCTGCAAGGATAATCACACATTGTCAGGGGACTGACCGGTTTTATTGGGGATTGTTCAGTAATAAAGAAACCTTTTTATTTTCATGGTCGCGGTCTTCTGAAAAGGCTCAGGCTGATAGATAACAAGCTGAACCTGGCTGAACTTGTTGACATGTGAGTTCACATACCTCCGGATCTCTTCAAGATACTCATCTATCATTTGTTCGGCTTTTTCCGAGTATTCTTTTTTCATCTGCTGATATTTTGCCTGCAGCTCGTCCATATTGAGATGCACCATTGCAACAAGCTTGCCTTTTTTCTGAACGACAAGAGACTCAATTACATGACCGAAGTCGTTGATGACCGATTCAATCTCTTCGGGATAAATGTTCTCGCCACTGGAACTGACTATCATATTCTTCAGTCTTCCCTTGATACTAAGATAGTTGTGTTTATCTATCGTTCCAAGATCGCCGGTACGGAACCATCCGTCTGGGGTAATCACTTCGGCTGTCATCTCCGGTTCTTTAAAATAGCCCTTCATCACGTTATCGCCTTTGGCCCACACTTCACCTTCGCCTGTGACGGGGTCAGGATTGTGTATTTTCAGTGTCACTCCTTCCATTGCCGGACCGGTCGAACCCAGTTTCGCGGAACCGACTTTAGTGCCTGCAAGCAGTGGTGACGTTTCAGTAAGACCGTAACCGACGGCATATGGGAATCCGGCATCAAGAAGGAACTGCTCGACAGTGGGATTCAGCTTCGCTCCGCCAATGCCGAAAAACCTGAGATTTCCGCCAAAGGCATTATAAATTTTCTTGCCGGCCAGCCGGTTGAATAACTTGCGGAAAGATGCTGTATGGTACAAAAATGAAAGAACCTTGTTCTTATTAAAAGTCGGGGCAACCTTGTTGAAATATACCTTCTCCATGATGAGGGGCACAGTAAGCATTGTAGTGGGTCTTACCTCCTCCATCGCAGGAATAAGCACTGACGGTGTCGGGGCCTTACGCAGATAATAAATCAAAGCCCCGTTGAACAGAGGAAGGATCAGTCCGAGAGTCTGCTCATAGGTATGTGACAGCGGAAGAATGGAGAGGAACACGTCGGTATCAACAACCTGCTGAATGTTAAGAACCTGTATGGCGGTGAAGCAGATGTTCCGGTGCGTCAGCATTACCCCTTTTGATTTCCCCGTTGTTCCCGAGGTATATATTATGGCAGCGATATCTTCCTCTGAGACATGATATTCTTTCTCAGGCTTCATGTCCGGATCATAACCCCATCCGTTAGATCCTGACAGAACCGAAAAGTCGTCGGCGGAAATGACAGTGGTCAGCGTATCTGATGTGAAACCTGCTATTTTTGATGCAAGTGCGTTCGATACAAAGATCACTTTGGTACCTGAGTGAACCAGGACATTTGATATCTCCCCGGTTGTGAAATCAGGAAGAACAGGTACAACTACTGCTCCCATAGATGTGACAGCCAGGTATACTGCACCCCAGTTAGGCATTCCGCCACTGAGGATTGCCACCTTATCGCCCTGATTTATCGAATATTTCTCAAGTAAAGACATGACAGACTCTACCCTGTTTTTCAGCTGGTTATATGTAATAACCTTTTCTCCAACAAACCCCATCGCCTTATTCTCGCCATGCTTTCTGAAGCTGTCTGCGGCAAGGAATGGGATAGTCAACACCTTTTTGTTATCCATTAATTCATTGATATACTGGGGTACAAAGGTAGGGTTTTAATTAATTGCCTGACATTTGAATCTGTAATTATAAGCGGGGAATTAAGTCATAAACAAAAATCATTTTAAATAGTTTATTTTTGTGAGCACCAATTCTGACACAAATGGCCGTAATCAGGGTAACCAAGGAGTTTCGTTTTGAGATGGCTCACGCACTCTGGAATTATGACGGTCCGTGCCGCAATGTTCACGGACATTCATATATTCTTTATGTTACCCTTGCGGGAGAGCCTGTAAAAAATGCTGACGAACCCCGGAACGGAATGGTCATTGATTTTGGTGACCTGAAGAAGATTGTAAGGGAAAATATCGTCGACAGATTTGACCACTCACTGATGGTTTCAGGTTTTGCGCCGGCAGAGACGATTGAAGTCTACAAACAGCACTTCGGGAATGTCATCGTGTCACCTTACCAGCCCACATGTGAAAATATTGTTGCAGATATAGCCGCCATAATTGGCGGAAAGATCCCTTCCGGGGTATCACTGCATAGTGTGAAGCTCTATGAGACAGCCACATCATTTGCCGAATGGCATGCATCTGACAACCGGTGACAACAACAGAAAACGATAAGAGGCTCTTTTTGCTTGATGCTTATGCCCTGATTTTCAGGTCATACTATGCTTTTATAAAAAATCCCAGAATAACCTCCACCGGGATGAATACCTCGGCGGTGTTTGGTTTCCTGCTTACCCTTGAAGAACTGCTGACAAAGCAGAAGCCGACGCATGTTGCTGTTGTTTTTGACCCTCCGGGACCCACATTCAGGAATGAGATCTATTCAGCATACAAAGCCAACCGCGATGCAACGCCGGAAGACATTAAAAGGGCCGTTCCTTACATCAAAAGATTGCTGGAGGCTTACCGCATACCAGTAATTGAAATATCGGGCTTTGAAGCTGATGATGTTATCGGGACACTTGCACGGAAAGGTGCTGAACAGGGGTATACAACCTATATGATGACCCCTGATAAGGATTTTGCCCAGCTGGTCACGGACAAAGTCATGATGTACAGGCCGGGCCGCGGGGGTGGCGATGCGGAGATCTGGGGCAAAAATGAGATTGTAAGAGAATACGGTGTAACACCTGATCATATCACTGACCTGCTCGGTCTCATGGGCGATGCCTCTGATAATATACCGGGAGCTCCGGGAATAGGCCCTAAAACGGCCCGTAAACTGCTCGGGGAGTTTGGGGATATAGAGACACTGCTGGAGAAGATATCTGAGCTCTCTGGCCGTCAAAAGGATATCCTTGAGCAAAACAGGGAGCAGGTACTGCTCTCAAAACGCCTTGCGACAATAGAACAGGATGTCCCGGTTGAATTCAGACATGAGCTGTTTCACAGGCAGGAGGCTGACACTGATTTGTTGCGCAAGCTATATGTGGAGCTTGAATTTCGCACCCTTGCTTCCCGTCTGGGCAGGCCGGCCGAACAACCGGCAAGGCCTGCAGAGCCCTCACTGGGGAATCTTTTCGGAGAGACA
>JADGPV010000052.1 GCA_017882245.1 Bacteroidales bacterium
ACGACGCCGTTACCCCTGCCGGTAAACCCACGGCTGCTCCTATGTCCGTCGCTCCTGTAGTCGTATGTGTTATCGCCGTCAGAGGCGTATTGATACACAACGTAGGCGTAGAGGATCCCGCACTTACTGTATTGAATGTGGTCACCGTGATCGTGCCTGTGGCACTGACACTGCCGCATCCACCTGTCAACGGGATACTGTAATTAAACACTCCTGATGCCGTAGGTGTACCACTGATCGTGATAGTATTCGCTGCCCACGCTGCTGTTACTCCTGCCGGTAAACCAGTGGCTGATCCTATGCCTGTCGCTCCTGTAGTCGTATGTGTTATCGCCGTCAGAGGCGTATTGATACACAACGTCGGAGTAGACGAGCCTGCACTTGCTGTATTGACTATCGCCGTAATTTCCGCCTGACCGGTCATCTGTCTGTCTCCGGCTACATTAGTACCTGTAACAGTATAAATAGCCTGAGTCTGATTGCCAAAAGAGATGACACCCCCATCACCGGCCAACGTAGGAATCTGGGCAACACCATCTTTATAGAGGGTATAGGTCACACCTGTTTCTGATCCTGACAATCCAACAGGCAAGCCCACTCCACCCTCACAATATGATCCGGTTCCGGTAACATTGAATACTGCAGGAAGCGTCTCATTTAGAAGTGGATTACCATCAACGATTGCATTTGTTCCAGGTGTAACGGTTAACGGGGTATCGACGGCATTGATATATGCGTTTACCTTGGTTGGATAAAGAGGTGAGATAACAGTACTTGAACAGAAAATAAGATTTGGCGTAGTATTCGGAGCAAAATTGACTGTGCTTGTCAGGATGAAATGTGTAAGAAGTGTCCCATAATCAGATGTTGAAATAATTGTTCCTTCTCCTGCCCCCGGAGGTACTGGTGGACCACTGTTTGCAGCAAGCCTGATAAGAGTCAGTCCCGGATACCCCGCCAATGAACTTACTACATCCGGTGCAGATGTAAACTGTTGATCCGCTTTAAGTCCCGAACCATCATTATCAATTGTGGCCGAAAGAGTTCCTATACTATAAATCGAGGAATTTAACAGAAACCCCAGCTGGCAGCTGGCTAACTCAAATGGCTGCAGCGCATCAGTGTCAAGAAGGTACACATCGAACTCCAAGGTGTTAGATGTTTTTTGTGTCACATTCCTTACTGACAGCTCAAAATCCTCAACTGCAGCATGACCAGCCGTACTCGTCAGCACCATCAGAGTCAGAAACATATATCCAACCCGTGTATTGATTAAACTTTTCATAATCAATTACATTATTTTGAATCAGCCAAAATCATATTACCCATACAACTAGGTAAAAACCAAGATGTCAAAACTTTGGATTTGCTCAGAAAACAGAGCATAACGTATTGATTGTCTTGTGGTTACAGATTTATCCTGATTGGATTTTCGTACACCTTCGTTTCGTCAGTCACACTGACCGGACTGCTGTTGCGAGCCTGCCGTAAACGTCCCAGGCTCCTCTTAAAAGAGCTGCGCACACTTAATATCCAACTTGCAGGATTTACTCTCACTATCGCTTTGATAATGAGATCAATTGAATAAAATTATGCTCAGCCTTTACAAAATCAAACTTCTAAATTAAAAGAATTGCATCATATTTCAGCTTTAATTTGACCAAATTGTTCTATTCATCCATAAAATACCCCCTTTTTAAGACAAAGCTCCCTGCCCTGATTTTCAGAGTATAATAAAGACACAACTTTTCAGTTTTTAATAACAAAGGTTGTATTTTCAATTCTTTAAAATTAAATTTATCACGATTGAATGCAGGGCCCTTCCTGCCATAAATAATTAACTGTTAATCATAATACTAAGGTCATGACAAAAGGACTTGTAACAAAGAAAAGCCAGAAGAAAGAGCCGACGAAAAGCCTGAAGGAAAAGCGTAAAGAAAAAAAGGAAAAGAAAAACGCTAAATAGTATACTTCATTCCGGGTTCGGCCTGGTACAAATATCCTGTCTCTGTGCCGGAAGACAGATTGAAGGTCACGTAAATAAGTGACATGTTATTTTATTACCTTCGTTAACCGGCTGGAAGAGAAATTTCAGGCGCCAGATGAAAATAAATCCCAAGAATTCTCCTTTTCCCTGGACATCCGTGAGTGTGCTGACTTTAATGGCAGTTATACTTACGATCTTAATAATTATATATTCATCCGGACAAAAAAAACGAATAAAAACCGATGCCGCCACCGAGATGGAGGCCGTCGCACAACTTAAGGCCTTCCAGATATCTCACTGGAGAAGTGAAAAACTGAACGACGCCAGGCTCATCCATGAAAACATCACCCTCGTTGAACATATTGATGCCATGTTCATCAAGGAAAAAAACAATTGGGAGAAGTCGAGACTGACCCAGCTTCTCACAACCCTGATAGAAAACTATGACTTCGGTGGTGCTGTCCTGCTGGATGCCGGCGGCAGACCGGGACTGGCTGTTCCGAAAGAGGAGGCTGTCACAGGTGATTACCTCAGGTCAAGCATTACCAGCCTGATCTCCAAACCCGAAATCACCCTCTCGGAATTTCATACTGCATCATCAGTTCCCTATCTTCACCTCGATCTGATGATACCTATGACAATGCCTCACGAGGGCGATACCGTTCTGGCGGGTATTCTTGTAATACGTATCGATCCTGAGAAAGAGCTTTTTCCTCTTATTTCCACATGGCCCACGCCAGGAAAAACATCGGAATGCATTCTGTTTCGTTTTAAAGGCGATTCGGTCATTTATCTTAACGGTTCAAGACTTGCAGGTTATGATAAAGTTATAACCTTCCCTGCCGGCGAGATGGAGCTCAGCGCACTTAATCCCCCATCTGAAAATCAGGAAGTAAAAACCTACATCGATTATACCGGAACCGAAGTAGTTGCTTCTGTGAAACAGGTTCCCGGTACCGACTGGTACCTCGCAGCGAAGAAGGAGACCCCTGAAATCCTTTACAGGTTTAACAGCGAAATTACCATGCTGTGGCTGATCATGGGTCTCATCTATCTCGCACTGGCAAGCATAGGTTACCTTATAGTCAAATCGACAAAAGCACGATACCTCCGGGAAAAATACAGGGAAGACCTTAACCGACAGGCCATCATGAAGCATTTTGACTTTGTGATGAAACATGGAAATGATATCATCCTGCTGATAGACAGCGATTTTAATATTGTCGAAGCCAATGAGCGAGCAGTAGAGACTTACGGGTATTCCCGCGATAAGCTTATTGGAACAAGTATTTCTGAAATACAGGCGCCCACAGAAGGTCCCGCGCTTTCCAAACATATCCAGGAGCTTAGCAGCAAGGGTTCGTCTTATATAGAAACCGTCCATGAACGCAGTGACGGAACAACCTTCCCAATTGAAATAAGTGCCTACACAGTTGAGGTTGATGGCACTAAATTTTACCAGAGCATCGGCCGTAATATAACTGAACGCAAGCGCTCCGAGGAGGAGATGAAGGAGAGCAATAAGAAACTAAGCACCATCATCAATAACCTCAGGGGAGTGGTATTCCGCTGTGACAATGACACCGACTGGACCATGCAGTATATAAGCGACGGCATCTATGAGCTTGCCGGCTATCTTCCCAATGAGTTCATTGGTAATAAGATACGATCGTTTACATCGATTATTGATCCGGAAGACAAGCAGAGAGTGTGGGACCAGATCCATGACGCTCTCAGTACCGGATATCTCTACACCATCGAATATCGTATCATTACTTCGGCAGGAAATAAAAAATGGGTTTGGGAAAGAGGCCGCGGCTATTACGAGAGTGATAAACTGGTGGCTCTGGAAGGCTTTATATCTGACATAACCGACAGAAAACGGATCGAGGAAGAGCTGATCAGGGCAAGGGACAAGGCTGAACAGAGCGATAAACTCAAGACGGCCTTCCTTCATAATATCTCACATGAGATACGAACCCCCATGAATGCCATCGTGGGTTTCACCACCCTTCTCGACTCACCTGACATTACGGAAGAAAGCCGCAGACAGTATATTGACATAATTTATCAGTCGAGCAATCAGCTTCTCTCAATCATTACAGACATCGTTGACATCTCCAATATTGAAACGGGACTGGTGAAAGTATTGCGCACTGACGTCAACCTGAATACCCTGATCAGGAACCTTTATGACCAGTACCGTTTGCGTGCACAGCAGCAGGGGTTGGTACTCCGTTTCACCACGCACCTTGATGACAATCAGTCAAGTGTGCTTACTGATGAAACCAAAATTATCCAGATCTTCTCCAACCTTCTTAACAATGCACTGAGGTTCACAAAGGAAGGAAGAATCGAGTTCGGGTACGTCGTCAGGGGAGATATGGTGGAGTTTTTTGTCAGCGACACCGGGATAGGTATCACACCAGAGAACCAGGTTAAAGTCTTCGACCGTTTTTTCCAGGTGGAAACCCCAAGCTCAAAGCATTTCAGCGGCACCGGCCTGGGACTCTCTATATCAAAAGCTTATGCTGAGCTTCTCGGAGGTTCAATATGGCTCAATTCAACACCAGGGGAAGGGTCAACGTTTTGCTTCTCCATACCTTATACAAAGCCTCCGGAGGCAATGCCCGTACAACAGAAAAGCCGCAAGACCAAAACTTAAGATTTACCGTTATTTCTTTTCCTTCTTTATCTCTATTCCAAGCTCATCAAGCTGCTCCTGCTTTATTGATGAAGGAGTATCTATCATGATATCACGTGCCTGGTTATTTTTCGGGAAGGCGATGAAGTCGCGAATGGTTTCCGAGCCTCCCAGCATGGCAGCCCATCTGTCGAAGCCGAAGGCGATGCCGCCATGAGGGGGCGCACCGTATCTGAAGGCATTCAGAAGGAAGCCAAACTGCTTTTGCGCCTCTTCGTCACTGAGCCCGAGGGTTTTGAACATCAGCGACTGTGTCTCCGGGTCATGGATACGAATTGAGCCCCCGCCTATCTCGGTTCCGTTTATCACAAGGTCATATGCATTTGCATGAACCCTTCCGGGGTTTGTACGCATGTACTCCATATCTTCAGGCTTCGGAGCAGTGAAGGGGTGATGCTTGGCGTAAAAACGTTTTGTTTCCTCATCCCATTCCAGCAGCGGAAAATCGGTCACCCACAATGGTGAATAGCTTGAAGCATCCCTGTAGCCCAGCCGGCGTCCCAGCTCAAGACGAAGCTCCCCCAGTGCTGCGAGGGTCTTTTCTTTGTTCCCAGCCATTATCAGAAGAAGATCACCCTCGGTCGCTTTCATTATATCCGCAAAACGTTTCAGGTCATCGGCACTATAAAATTTGTCTATAGATGATTTCACTGAACCGTCAGCCTCAACGCGCGCATATACAAGTCCCTTTGCCCCTATCTGCGGACGTTTAACAAATTCAGTAAGTTCGTCAAGCTGTCTGCGTGTATACTCTGCGCACCGCGAAGCGCAAATACCTCCGACATATTCAGCGCTGTCAAAGACAGCAAAGTTTTTGCCTCTGACCGCTTCAGTTATCTCAATAATTTTCATTCCGAAGCGTATATCAGGTTTGTCAGAACCGTAATTTCTCATCGCTTCATCGTACGATATCCGGGGGAATGGGCCATCGAACTCAATTCCTTTGATCTCACGGAAAAGATGGCGTGCCAGGCCTTCAAAAGTGCTCAGGATGTCATCCTGGTGCACAAATGACATTTCACAGTCAATCTGTGTAAACTCAGGCTGGCGGTCAGCACGCAGGTCCTCATCACGGAAGCATTTCACGATCTGGAAATATTTGTCAAACCCGGCTACCATGAGCAGCTGCTTGAATGTCTGAGGACTCTGCGGAAGGGCATAGAACTCACCGTGATGCAGCCGCGAGGGTACTACGTAGTCACGTGCACCCTCAGGGGTTGACTTGATAAGGACCGGCGTCTCCACCTCAATGAAACCCTGTCCGTCAAGATAACGCCTGACCTCCTGTGCCATTTTATGTCGAAGAATAATATTAGACCGTACATTCTGGCGGCGAAGGTCGAGGTACCGGTATTTCATTCTCAGCTCATCCCCTCCGTCAGTATTTTCTTCAATTGTGAAAGGAGGTATATCCGATGTATTCAGTACGGTAATATTTTCCGCAATTATCTCAATGTCACCTGTTGCAAGTCTGGGATTCTTATTACTTCGTTCAGCTACAATGCCGGTGACCTGTACCACGAATTCACGACCCAGTTTCCTGGCCTGCATGCAGAGGTCAGAATTGATTTCCAGATTAAAGACAAGCTGTGTTATTCCGTAACGGTCACGCAGGTCAACAAAGGTCATTCCACCCAGATCTCTTGATCGCTGAATCCATCCCGACAGTGTGACCTTTTCCCCTTTATTGCTGATTACCAGCTCTCCGCATGTGTGTGTCCTGTACATTTCAATCTTGTTGAAGAAACAAAAATAAGAATTATTCCCGGTAATAAACGGTAATAACTTTCCACTTCAATTTTCGTCTCTTTTTTCTAAAATTGCAAAAATTCCGTATTCGTTTCCTTATTATGGCCAGCACCCTTAAAACCAAGACAGCAAGGCTTTCGGTGATGTCAAACAGTCTGCTCATCATCATGAAACTTACTGTCGGCCTGTTGTCAAATTCTGTCAGTATCCTGTCGGAAGCCATTCACTCATCCCTTGATCTTGTAGCTGCCATAATAGCCTATTTTGCAGTCAGGGTCTCCGGTAACCCAGCAGACGAAAGGCACCCCTACGGTCATGGTAAAACTGAGAACGTTTCCGGCGTCATCGAGGCGATACTCATATTTATAGCCTCGACCTGGATCATCATCGAAGCAATACGCAAATTAATCCATCCGGAAAAGCCAGGTGTGCTTGGACTGGGTGTACTCGTAATGGCTATATCCGCAGTTATAAACACCCTTGTCTCGCGAAGACTTTATAAAGTAGCTCATATGACTGATTCAGTTGCTCTAGAAGCTGATGCCCTGCATCTAAAAACTGACGTCATCACCTCTGCAGGTGTTGCTGTAGGGCTTTCTTTGATGTGGATAACAGGATGGCATATTCTTGACCCTATTATCGCTCTCGGCGTAGCAATGCTTATTATATATGAATCATACATGTTACTGAAAAAGGCCTTCTCTCCGTTGCTTGACACCGCTATCGCGCCTGATGAACTGGCAAAAGTAGAAGCCCTGCTTAAGGAGATGAACGCCACCTATCACAGCCTGCGTAGCCGTGCTGCCGGTCACCAGAGATTTGTTGAGTTCCATCTTGAAGTCCCGGCTGGTGAAACCATTGAGGTTATCCACCGGCAGTGTGACCTGATAGAGGAACGTCTCGAGCGCGAATTCAGAGATATAAGTGTTGTAATACATCCTGAACCTAAAAACTGATACACTGGCATCCAGGGATGATGAATATTATATGCGGATAGCGCTTGCCGAAGCGCAGAAAGCTGCTGACCACGACGAAGTACCTGTGGGCGCGGTCATCGTAGCGGGCAAAACCGTTATCTCCCGGGCATATAATCTTACGGAGACACTCACTGACCCAACTGCTCATGCGGAGATGCAGGCGATAACGGCCGCTACCTCTTACCTCGGAGGTAAATATCTTAAAGACTGTACCATTTACATCACTGTGGAGCCCTGTATAATGTGTGCAGGAGCACTGGCGTGGAGCCAGATACCGGCAATTGTATATGGCGCACCTGATGGGAAGAAAGGCTATACGACCACTGGGGTGCAGATTCTTCATCCGAAAACAGAGGTCCGCAGTGGCATACTGGCAAAAGAGTGCTCAGAGATAATGAAAAAGTTCTTCAGAAAAAAAAGAGAATAACCTTTGTCATTATCCGGCATTCATTTGAAAAAAAATTCTTAGGTTTGATTAAAATAAGAAGATCATGACCCTGGATAACGGTAAGAAAATTGTTGCCTTCAGGCTGATTGGATTCATCTCAACTGTGATCTATGTTCTGTATGTCTTTCTGGCATATTTTCCTAAAATCTTCCGGAATATCATGGCTGAGAATACCCTCCATATAATAACCGCTGTAATAACTCTGATCTATCTTGTTTTTCTTTTCTGGCCGGCCTTAATGAAATTCAGGTATATTTATTTCTCTGCAGATGAACGTGGTATCACTCTCAGATGGTATAAGACCGGCCTGATACCGGGCGACAGCAAAAGCATTGAGATCCCGGCTGATCGGTTTGCAGGTTACCAGATCACTACGGGAATGATGGGGATGCATCATTATCTTACACTTTACCAGCGGGTACAGGGTCAAAAAGCTGCATACACCCCTGTAAGCATAACGGCCCTGTCAGCCAAACAAAAAGCAAAAGTAGCAGAGGCCCTTAATTACTATAAATCAGCCGGTTAGTCCTGACGGCATAAAACATGAGCAAAGTCATTTTTCATGACTGAAGGTTACCTCACCTTTGGGAATGATTTGATTATAAAATAATTCACAAACATAAAATAAGCAGAAATGAAAGTAAAAACGATTCTGGCTGACCTCGAGAAAAAACATCCGGGTGAAGTCGAGTATCATCAGGCTGTCAGGGAAGTTCTTGAATCTATTGAGGAAGTCTACAATGAGAATCCCAAGTTTGCCAAAGCCGGCATACTGCAGCGGATTGTTGAACCTGACCGGATATTATCATTTAAGATTCCATGGATGGATGACCAGGGAAATGTACAGGTCAACCTCGGTTACAGGGTACAGTTTAACAATGCTATAGGACCTTACAAGGGAGGTCTCCGTTTCCACCCCACAGTCAATCTCTCTATCCTGAAGTTCCTTGGATTTGAGCAGATCTTCAAAAATTCACTCACAACACTTCCGATGGGGGGAGGTAAGGGAGGATCAGATTTCGATCCGAAAGGCAAATCAGACAACGAGGTCATGCGCTTCTGCCAGTCGTTCATGCTTGAGCTGTGGAAACTGATAGGTCCAGAGACCGATGTGCCTGCCGGTGATATTGGCGTTGGTGGCCGCGAGATAGGTTACCTGTATGGAATGTACAAGAAACTTGCACATGAACATACCGGCGTTCTCACAGGAAAAGGACTCAACTGGGGGGGATCACTGATTCGTCCTGAAGCCACTGGTTTCGGTGGAATCTATTTTGCCAAGGAAATGCTGGCAACAAAAAAAGATACTATCAAAGGCAAAAAAATCGCTATTTCCGGTTTTGGCAACGTGGCATGGGGAGCCGCTCTTAAGGCAACCGAGCTGGGAGGTATTGTTGTAACGATATCAGGACCTGATGGATATATTTATGATCCGGCAGGTATCAGAGGCGAAAAGATAGATTACATGCTGAAACTGCGCTCTTCGAACCAGGATATTGTCGAGCCGTATGCAAAAGAGTTCAAGGGATCAACCTTTGTTTCAGGAAGGAGGCCATGGGAAGTCAAGGTCGAAATCGCCCTGCCGTGTGCAACACAGAACGAGCTGAATGGTGATGATGCCAGGAAGTTAATTGAAAACGGCGTTATGCTTGTAGCTGAAATTTCAAATATGGGCTGCACTCCTGAAGCGGTTGAAGCATTCAATAAGCACAGGTTGCTGTTTGCCCCGGGCAAGGCTGTCAACGCCGGAGGTGTTGCCACCTCAGGTCTCGAGATGTCACAGAACTCAATGAAACTCAACTGGAACATTGAAGAGGTTGATGAAAGGCTGCACTCAATCATGGTCAATATACACAACGCATGTGTAAAACACGGCACCTGCGCAGACGGTTATGTTGACTATGTGAAGGGAGCCAACATTGCCGGTTTCCTCAAGGTTGCCAATGCGATGCTTGACCAGGGGCTGGTATAATAAACAATTGTAAATACCATACGTGTTGTAGAGACGTCCTATTAGGGCGTCTCTACGTTTTTATCCATGTATACGATAAACATTGCCCGGGCAGGGTGTTATCAATCCTGCCAGCTCCATCTGCAACAAAACAGTAGACAGCTTGTATACAGGCATATCCAATGCCCGTGCCAGTGTATCCATCGTCAGGTCGCCTCCTGTCTTCAGCGCTTCATAGATCTTCTTCTCATTTTCTGTCATCTCCGGGAAAAGTTTAGGCTGCACGGGAACCGTTAGCGCGGAGGACTTCCATCCAAGCAGATATTCAATATTCTCATGACCTTCCACGAGGGCAGCCTTGTTGCATCTGATCATGGCATTGCACCCGGCAGACCATTCATCGCCGGGGCGGCCCGGAACAGCCATTACATCGCGGTTATAAGAGGCTGCAATGTCAGCCGTGATCAGTGCTCCTCCCCTGACGCCCGACTCAATGATCAGTGTGGCATCAGAAATGCCTGCAATTATCCTGTTACGCCTGATAAAGTTATTCCGTTCGGGGAGGGTGTCAGAAGAAAAATCCGTGACATGACCGCCATTCTCAAGCATTGACTTCGCTATTCCTGCATGAATCGAAGGATAGACAGTCTTCAGTCCATGCCCGAGAACAGCTACTGTAGGAAGGCCGTTAGCCATGGCTGCCTTATGGGCGGCAATGTCAATCCCGTAAGCCAATCCGCTCACAATCACCAGTTCAGGGAAATGTTCTGACAGGCCTGCGACTATCTTCTGACAGAGTTCGCGGCCTCGCTGCGTCGCATTGCGGGTACCTACCACACTTAATATGTGTGCGGCATTCAGATCCGCTTTGCCTCTGAAGAAGAAAGTGACAGGTGAGTCTTCGCACTGGCGGAAGCGGAAAGGATAGTCATCATCGAGATAATGGAAGACTCTGATTCCGTTTTTTTCTGTATACTCAGCCTCTTTTGCTGCTGCGGCAAGGTACTCATGGCCTGCGACGGCCTTTGCAAGAGCCTCTCCTACCCCGGAAATTTTTGTCAGGTTTCTGAATGACTCACTGAATACAGCCTCCACGCTTCCGGCATACGATACAAGTTTTCTGGCAGTGATATCTCCTACACCCGGAATCATTCCGAGTGCAATCTTATGCACAAGAGATGTTGGTGACATGATAATAATGTTTGCGAGACACTATAAAGATAAAAAGAAATTAGGCAACAGGCAATAGGCAGACCCCACTAATGCCCATTAGCTGCTGCCTGCTGCCTAAAAAAAGCTAATTTTGCCACATGCAGATCATAGATACGCATTGCCATATATACCTGCCGGAGTTTGACAATGACCGCGGGGAAGTGGTTGAAAGGTCAGTCAGAGACGGCGTCCGTACCATCCTGATGCCCAATATTGATTCATCCTCGGTTGCGCCCATGCTGGCTGCTGAAAAAAACTACCCTGGCATCTGCATGCCGATGATGGCACTCCATCCAACCTCTGTCAAGGGAAACTTCCGTCTCGAGCTTGAAGGGGTGGAGACCAGGCTGGCTGAGCACAAATATTATGGTATAGGTGAGACTGGCATTGATCTTTACTGGGACAAGACCTTCATCAGCGAGCAGATTATCTCGTTCAGGCGCCACCTTGAGCTTGCTGAGGATTACAACCTTCCTGTGATTATACACGCTCGCGAATCCCTTGAGACTATCATCAAAGAGATAAAATCATTCGGCCCTGGTCGAGTGGAAGGAGTATTTCATGCCTTCCCCGGAAGTGTCAATGAAGCAAGACAGGTTGTGGAAATGGGTTTTCTGATAGGCATCGGCGGGGTAATCACATTCAGGAACAGCCGCTTGGGTGATGCTGCAATAGAGGCAGGTATTAATTCTATCGTACTTGAAACAGACGCACCCTATCTTGCCCCTGTACCCCATCGGGGAAAAAGGAATGAGAGCAGTTTTCTGACGCTGGTCGTGAATAAGCTTTCTGAACTGCTGGCAATCACCCCTGCAGAAGTTGCCGACAGAACCACCGCAAACGCAAAAAGGCTGTTTAAAATTTAAAAGGATGGAAAAGAGTATCTCTATACTGATTATATATACCGGAGGCACCATAGGGATGGTTAATGATCCGGTGACAGGAGCTCTTGTGCCAATAGACTTCAGGCATATTTCAGGGCAGGTTCCCGAACTGCGGCGTTTCGGATTTAATCTTGAGTCTGTAACCTTTGATCCGGTTATAGATTCTTCGGACGTCAGTCCTGAGACATGGATCAGGATTGCTGACACTATTTCTGATAATTACGATCATTTTGACGGGTTCGTCGTGTTGCATGGTACAGACACAATGGCATATTCAGCTTCAGCTTTGAGTTTCATGCTGTCAGGACTTGAGAAGCCTGTCATTTTCACCGGGGCCCAGCTGCCAATAGGTGTTCTTCGTACTGACGGGAAGGAGAATCTCATCACTGCCATTGAGATTGCTGCCGCTCGCGAAAACGAGCTGCCACTTGTGCCCGAGGTATGTATATATTTCGAAAACAAACTGTTACGTGGTAACAGAACCATAAAGTTCAGCGCCGAGCATTTTAATGCTTTCAGTTCACCGAACCTGCCGCCGCTTGCCGAGGCAGGACTTCAGATACGTTATAACAGGAACCTTATAAGATATCCGACCGTCAGGCGACCGCTTACTGTTTCAGCAAAGTTTGACACAGGAGTGGCAGTATTGAGGCTCTTCCCCGGAATCGGTCATAGTGTAGTCAGTGCTGTACTTAAAACGAAAGAGCTGCACGGACTCATTCTTGAGACCTATGGTACGGGCAATGCACCCACACTCGACTGGTTTCTGGATGAAATACGCTCATTTATAGCCGAGGGCGGGATTGTACTCAATGTTACTCAGTGTCCGGCCGGTGCGGTTGAGATGGGGCTTTATGAGACATCCGCAGGACTGCGTGCTGCAGGTGTGATCAGTGGTAAGGACATTACCACCGAGGCTGCGGTAACAAAGATGATGATACTTCTTGGAAGCTCATTGCCAAAGGTTAAGGTTGAGACATTGCTTTCGAAACCACTCAGCGGTGAAATGAGTTGAGCCCGTTGCTGTCATCATTTTTTTTGTAAATTGCGCCGTTTTTCCGGAGAGATGCAAGAGTGGCTTAATTGGCACGCCTGGAAAGCGTGTGTACCTCAAAAGGGTACCGGGGGTTCGAATCCCCCTCTCTCCGCTCCGGCAATGAAGGCCGGGCTGCCATTTGGCTGCCCGGCTTTTATTTTTATGCTGACGACGAGCAAACCTGTTTGCGAAGACAAAGGCATAAAAATAAAAAAAGTATGTGCCTCCGGCGCATACCTTCATTGCCGGAGCAGGTATTCGCCCTGAGGATCAGCGAAGCTAATCCCCCTCTCATGTTATTGATTACCACAGACCACCCCGTCCCGACAAGTCGGGACACCCCTCCTAACTTAGGAGAGGAAACTACGCTTATTATATAATTTGTTATGATTGACCCCACGACGCCCAGATTGGGCGTCGCTACACTTAAATTTCCCATTCTTTTGTGATCCCGGAGCGACTCGAACGCTCAACCAACAGAACCGGAATCTGCTATTCTATCCATTGAACTACGGGACCGTTCAGACTGTAAAAGTAACCCGACAACAGCACTTTTCAAAACTTATCGGACAAATATGACCGCCTCACCCCTATCTTCTGACATATTTGCCAACTTTTTCCTAATTTCGCCACCCATAAGCCCAAACCTGATAACGGACATGAAGGATTACAATTTCACCGAAATAGAGAAGAAATGGCAGGAGTACTGGGAAAAACACGAGACCTTCAGAACTGCTGATGACTTTTCCAATCCCAACAAGTTCTATGTGCTTGACATGTACCCCTACCCTTCAGGTGCCGGACTTCATGTAGGTCATCCCGAAGGTTATACTGCCACCGATATCGTTGCACGCTATAAGCGCATGAAGGGCTTTAACGTTCTTCATCCCATGGGCTGGGATGCGTTCGGTCTCCCCGCTGAACAGTATGCCATCCAGACTGGCACACACCCTGCAGTGACCACCCGCCAGAACTGTGACACGTTTCGCAGACAGATAAAGGAACTTGGACTGAGCTATGACTGGGAACGTGAAATAAACACCACTGATCCGGGCTATTTTAAATGGACACAATGGATATTCATCAAACTCTACAATACCTGGTACGATCAGAAAACAGACCGCGGGCGTGACATAAATGAGCTTCCGATACCACTCGATGTGCTCAAGGCAGGTGATGAGGCAAGAAGGAAATACATTGAATCAAAGCGGCTGGCTTATTATGACGATGCACAGATATGGTACTGTCCGTCATGCCGTATCGTCTGCGCCAATGAAGAAGTACTGAACGACGGCACACATGAAAAATGCGGTAACAGGGTCGTACGGCGTAACCTCAAGCAGTGGATGCTGCGCATACCACAGTATGCCGAGAGGCTTCTTCGCGATCTCGATAACCTCGACTGGCCGGAAGGCATCAAGGAGATGCAACGCAACTGGATAGGACGCTCAACCGGTGCGGAGGTGGATTTTAAAGTCGACGGAAAAAAAGATATTATTAGTGTCTACACAACAAGACCTGACACCCTTTTCGGTGCTACTTACATGGTGCTGGCTCCGGAAAATCCTCTGGTGGCAATAATAACCGCTCCTGATAAGAAGAAGGAAGTGGAAGCATATATCAACGCCTCTTCACTTAAATCCGAACTCGACAGAACTGACCTCTCCAAAGAAAAGACCGGCGTCTTCACCGGAGCATATGCTGTCAATCCTGTCAATAACAAGAAAATACCCGTCTGGGTAGCCGATTATGTTTTAATGGGATACGGTACCGGCGCTATCATGGCTGTACCGGCTCATGATGACCGCGACTTCGAGTTTGCAAAAAAATTCGGGCTGGAGATCAGATGCATTCTCTCTCCTGATGTAACAGACAGGGAACAGAAAGAGAGGATTATCGCCGGCAATGAATGCTGGACGGGAGATGGCGAATATATTAACTCGTCAGACAATGAGCAGGGCATCACACTCAATGGCCTGAGCATGGAAAAAGGCATTGCCACCATCACAAACTGGATAGAACAGAAAAATATAGGCATCCACAGGGTCAACTACAAACTGCGCGACTGGCTCTTCAGCCGCCAGCGTTACTGGGGAGAACCGTTTCCTGTCATACACTGGGACGATGGCCGCATAACCCTCATGGATGAGAGCGAACTGCCCCTCAGGCTCCCCGATCTTGAGGTGATTGAGCCGGGCGAGAACGGCGAATCCCCGCTGGCCAATGCCACCGAATGGCTTTACGTCACAGATAAGGACGGTCGCCGGGGAAGACGCGAGACTAATACTATGCCGCAGTGGGCCGGATCGTGCTGGTACTACCTCAGGTTTATCGACCCAAAGAACGATGATGCCATCTTTGACAAAGCCAAAGAAAAATACTGGATGCCCGTTGATCTCTACATCGGCGGAGCTGAACATGCCGTACTGCATCTCCTTTACAGCCGCTTCTGGCATAAAGTGCTTTTTGACCTTGGAATCGTTTCAACCAGTGAGCCCTTCCTCAAGCTCTTCAACCAGGGCATGATCCTGGCCTTCGCCTATGAGACACCGGCAGGTGCCAAGGTATCATCGGACCAGATCAGTGAACGCGACGGAAAGTATTTTAATTCGGAAACTGGCGAAGAGGTAAAGCAGATTGTGGCAAAAATGTCAAAGAGCCTCAAGAATGTCATTAATCCCGATGACGTTGTCAAAAACTACGGAGCTGATTCACTTCGGCTATATGAGATGTTCATGGGCCCACTGGAAGCCACAAAACCATGGGATGACAAAGGTGTCAAAGGAGTTCTCGGTTTCCTTGCCAGGGCATACCGCCTGATAGCCAGTGAAGAGAACATCACACGCGGTGAGGAAGATCCTGAAATACTCAGGTCGCTTCATCAGCTGATCAGAAAGGCGACTGACGATATTGAGAATCTTCATTTCAACACAGCTGTCTCAGCAATGATGATATTCCTGAATACAGTCATTAAGAAAGGAAAGATCACCCATGATACTGCCCTCACTTTCATTAAGATACTGTCTCCGTTTGCCCCTCACCTTGGAGAAGAGCTCTGGCATCTTACAGGCAAGAAGTATACAATTGCATTTGAACCGTGGCCGCAGGCTGAGGAGAAATACCTCAGGACCGACACCTTCGAATGCCCTGTATCAGTCAACGGGAAAATGAGATTTAAAGTTGAACTCCCCATTGATCTGCCTCAGGAAGAAGTTAAAAGAATTGTACTGTCTGACGAGAGAGCAAAAAAATGGATCGGCACCGCCACCCCAAAAGTAATCATAGTTCCAAACCGCATTGTAAATATTGTTATATGAGAATACCGAAGATCAGGCTTGCCATTCTTGCAGTCTCATACCTTTTGCTGGCTTCATGTATCCAGCCGTCACCGGCAAAAAAAAGCATTGTGGCCGAACCGTCCGATACAGTTAAAACCGTTGCAGGAGCACCTGATACCGTCAGCCTCATTCACGGTATACCTGTCGACTCTTATAATATCGTTACAGGAAAAGTCAGGAGAAACCAGTTCATCTCCACAATCCTTGCCTCGTATAATGTTCCATGGAACACCATTGAAGAGCTCCTCAGAGAGAACAGGAAGGTATTTGATCCGCGAAAAATACGCACAGGAAGCAGCTACTCGGTTTTTCTGACAAAGGACACACTGAACAGGGCAGATTACTTCATTTATGAACATGATCCTACAGTCAGTTATGTCTTCTCACTGAAAGACACTCTGTCAGTTTTAAGGTATGATGCTGCAGTAAAGAAATTGCTGAAATATTCATCAGGATCAATTACTACCTCGCTCTGGGAGGCAGCCATGGAGAAGAATCTCAATCCCAACCTTTCAGCTGAGTTGTCAGATATATATGCATGGACTATTGACTTCTTCGGCCTCCAGCAGGGTGACAGGTTCAAGGTCATTTATGAAGAAGAGTTCATCGGAGAAGAGTCTATAGGTATCAGCAAGATACATGCAGCTCTCTTCGAACATGCAGGCAACTCAATTTATGCCATACCTTTCATTCAGGACAGCACTATGTCATTTTATGACACTACCGGAGCCAGTCTGCGGAAGGCTTTTCTCAAAGCGCCGCTGAGGTACTCGCGTATCAGCTCGCGGTTTTCAGGGGCCAGGTATCATCCTGTTCTGAAGATTGTCAGGCCGCACCACGGAGTTGACTATGCTGCACCGGCAGGTACGCCGGTTGTATCAATCGGAGACGGAAGAGTCACGCAGACCGCCTTCGAGAACGGGTCAGGAAGAATAGTCCGCATAACACATAACAGCGTATATTCAACGGCCTATATGCACCTCTCGCGATTCGGTCCGGGAATAGCGCCCGGAGTCTATGTGAAGCAGGGCCAGGTGATAGGTTATGTTGGAAGTTCAGGGCTGTCAACAGGCCCTCATCTCGATTTCAGATTCTATCATAACGGATATGCAGTTAATCCGCTTAAGGTGGATGCCCCGCCCGTCAATCCTGTTGCTCCTGAAGCGATGGGAGAGTTTCAGAAAGTGGCAGATGGTTATATAGATCTTCTCGAAACAATCAGCTACTGATCAGCAAGGGTATCGATAAGCTTGCTAATCACCACGGGATAATATTCATACTCAAGGGCATGCACCCGGGCGGCAAGAGTGTCTGCATTATCACCGGGCAACACCGGGCATTTTGCCTGAAATATTATATCTCCCAAGTCATAACGTTCATTGACATAATGAATGGTTATCCCGCTCTCAGTGCATCCTGCGTCCAATACTGCCCTGTGTACCCTGTCGCCGAACATTCCCTTGCCGCCGAAACGTGGCAGAAGAGCAGGATGAATATTGACAATGCGCCCCTTGTATTCCTCAATTATACGTGAAGGAACCAGCCAGAGAAAACCTGCGAGAACTATAAGATCAGCGTTCCTCCTTTGCAGGGTAAAAAGAACCTCTTCCGTCTCGTAAAACTGTTTGTGGTCGAAAAAAAATGAATCAACGCCGAGTGCAGCAGCCCTTTCCAGTACCATGGCCTGAGGCTTGTTTGACAAAACCAGTATAACTTTCGCTTTCTTTTCGTTCGAAAAGTATCTTATTATATTTTCCGCATTGGTTCCGGCACCTGATGCAAAAATTACTATATTCTTCATTATCTGATATTTACTGTTTTAAACTGTGTAGTGTGCCGCCACTTTAAAATCTATATTAAAATATTGATTTATATTTACTTATATTTATATCAACGTAAATTTCCATCAATTTGCTTGAATAATACTGTACAAATATATTTCTTTGCAGAGTTTTTAAAACGAGTATTAACGTAAAATTGAATAGTATGTCGGACATTTCAACAAGAGTAAAAAAGATCATCGTTGAGAAGCTTGGCGTTGATGAAGCAGAGGTCACACCTGAAGCTCATTTCACAAATGACCTCGGAGCAGATTCTCTTGACACTGTCGAGCTGATCATGGAATTTGAAAAGGAATTCAATATCGGAATCCCTGATGATCAGGCAGAAAGTATCAGCACAGTAGGCGACGCTATAAAGTACATCGAAGAGAACGCAAAATAGTTTTCTTCCAATAATCTATAATGAGGCGGGTTGTAGTTACCGGGATGGGGGCCCTTACCCCCGTCGGCAACACTCTGCAGGATTACTGGAAAGGTCTTGTTGATGGGGTCAGCGGTGCATGTCTTATCACACACTTTGACACCACGAAGTTTAAGACAAAGTTTGCCTGTGAACTTAAAGGCTTTGATCCTGCAAACTTTTTTGAAAGGAAAGAATCCCGCAAAATGGATCACTTCGTTCAGTATGCCTTTGTGGCTGCTGAAGAAGCAATCAAGGATGCCGGACTGGATCCTGAAGCCACCGATAAAGACCGTTCAGGTGTAATCTGGGCTTCAGGAACAGGCGGAATTGAGACATTGTATGAAGAGATAAAGAGCTTCGTAGTAGGCGATGGAACTCCCCGTTTCAGCCCTTTCTTCATTCCCAAAATGATCAGTGACATTGCTGCCGGGATGATTTCCATCAAGTATGGATTCAGGGGTCCTAATTTTGCTACCGTGTCAGCCTGTGCATCTTCTACAAATGCTCTGATTGACGCCTATTATTATATTCTCCTCGGGAAAGCTGATCTTTTTGTTGCAGGCGGATCTGAGGCAGCTATTAATCCTATAGGTGTAGGCGGGTTTAATTCGATGCAGGCCCTGTCAACAAACAATGAGGAATATGCTTCTGCCTCCCGTCCTTTTGATGTGACAAGGGATGGTTTCGTCATTGGTGAGGGCGCCGGGGCACTTATCCTCGAAGAGTTGGAGCATGCCAGGTCCAGGGGTGCAAAGATCTATGCGGAAATAATCGGTTCGGGTCTGACAGCTGATGCCTATCATATCACTGCTCCCCATCCCGACGGAATGGGAGCAGTCAATGTAATGAAAAAGGCTATCCTTGAAGCAAAACTCTTACCCTCAGATGTCGATTATATAAACGTTCACGGAACATCGACACCTCTCGGAGACATAGCTGAGACCAAGGCTATCCTGTCACTCTTCGGGGAGCATGCCTATAAATTGAATATCAGCTCCACGAAATCAATGACCGGGCATCTTCTCGGTGCTGCCGGTGCTATAGAAGCCATTGCCACAGTAATGGCGGTCATTAATGGAATTGTTCCACCTACAATCAACTTCAGAAATCCTGACCCTGCCATAGATCAGAATCTGAACCTGACTCTGAACAAGGCACAGCACAGACCCGTGAAGGTGGCACTTAGCAATACCTTTGGCTTCGGAGGGCATAATGCCTCGATCTTGATCAGGAAATTCGAAGAATAGTGTTCCTCCTTCGCAGGAAAGAAAATAACACTTTTGTTCATAACCGGCGCGACTTCCGATCCAGCCTGAAACAGCTCCTTGGCTTTAAGCCGGTCAACCTTCGCCTTTATGAGAAGGCTTTCATACACCGCTCAGCTTCATATACCAGGCCTGACGGCACCAGAATAAACAATGAGAGGCTTGAATATCTCGGAGATGCAATAATTGAC
>JADGPV010000053.1 GCA_017882245.1 Bacteroidales bacterium
GCAGTGTTCTGGAGGTTCTCCGTCAGCCGCTTGAAGACCGTATCATTACCATTGCAAGGGCAAGACTGAGCTGTGATTTTCCGGCATCATTCATGCTCGTGGCATCAATGAATCCATGCCCGTGCGGGTTTCACAATCATCCTGACAAAGCATGCACCTGCATGCCCGGTATGGTGCAGAAGTATCTTAACCGCATATCCGGCCCGCTGCTTGACCGTATTGATATTCACATCGAAGTCGTCCCCGTTAACTATGAGAAGCTTGCCGGTGCCGCAAGGACAGAGACATCAGCCGCAGTACGGGAGAGGGTTGTGAGAGCCAGGACTGTGCAGACGGTGCGCTTCGCCGACGCAGACAGCATTTACTGCAATGCCCAGATGACCTCTTCCATGATACGCCGGTACTGTCATCTTGACGAAGCAGGAGGGAAGCTGCTCAGGGCCGCCATGGAGATGCGCGGCCTTTCAGCCCGTGCTTATGACAGGATATTAAAAGTGGCGCGTACAATTGCCGATCTTGATAACTCGGAAGATATAAGACCGGATCATCTCTCCGAAGCAATAAACTACCGTAACCTCGACCGCGAAGGCTGGGCGGGGTGAAAAAAGAAATTAATATTTTTTAACACTGATCTTTTTTGCTTATTTTGCGGCACGGATTAGGTATTTATCCATATCATTCGGAAAATATGGAACTAATAAAAAAATTAAGGAATAAGCTGCTGAATGAGCATCTGATGTTTGCTTACCGCGGTGAGGTTACCGGAGACAACTCCGTAGCTCTATTGTTATTGCTCGAAAAAGAGATGGAGTTATCCGAGTTCAGCCTTTTAGGGCGAAAACGACTATTCATGTTCGTCCTGGAAAACCTTCAGAACATTACCAGACATGGCTCAACAGAACGTGATGAGGTGACATCACTGGTGGTTTATAACAAGACCGCCGACGGTTATACTGTGAGCACCGGCAATGTGTTAAAGAAAAGAGAGATAAAGGGACTCAGGCAGAACTTGGAGAAGATCAACAGCCTGGATCCTGAAAGTATCAGGGAGGTTTACAAGGCTATGCTTCAGGATTCAAGCATTGGGCACAAGGGCGGGGCAGGCCTGGGCCTTATTGAGATGGCGCGCAAGACGGGCAACAAGCTTGATTACGACTTTCTCCCCATTGATGAGAGTTATTCTTATTTTATCCTCAGCAAGACAGTTGATGCAGGAGGTCACGGCATAAACCGGCCGGAAACGGACACTCCCTTTAACGGACAGAAAATTGCCCAGCTTGAGCATATGATGAAGTCGAACAATATCTACTTCCTCTGGGCTGGTGTCATGTCACACGCTATAAGCAAAGAACTTCTTAACTTCAGCGAAACTACCATGCTTGAAGCGGAGCAGGAACATAACCTCCACAAACGTGTCTTTGCCACCCTCATCGAACTTTTGCAGAATGTTACCCAGCACAGTCCGGGGTTCGAGGCCGAAAAGAATTATGGTGTGCCCGTGGCAATGATACGGAAGACTTCTTCTTCATATATTATTACTTCAGGGAATCTCATAAGGAAAAGTGAGATGGATCATCTCAGGCAGAAACTTGATCTGGTGAACAAGTATGATGAAGAGGGGCTGAAAAGCCTTCTTAAGGTAGCCCTTGAAGGTCAGGACATGACACAGATCTCTACAGGTTACATGGGCCTCCTGGAGATGGCACGCCGGTCAGGCCAGAAGCTCAGGTATACTTTCGACGAGGTAAATGAGGATTATGCTTATTATGTTCTCACAGTGAGAGTAAGGGCAAAAGGCTTAAAGGCTCATTAATCAGAGTAAGGGTCATACCGTCATACACAGCGTAGCTATTCAGGCTGAACCAGTCACCGAGAATTATCATCCTTCTTCCGTCCTCATCCAATGTCAGTGGCAGATGTCTGTGACCATAGATAAAATATCGTGCGTCACATCCTTCGCTGATCATGCTGCGGGTATGTCTGATGAGATCTTCCTTATCTTCCCCAATGAAAGGAAGCGAAATGTGTTTGGCCAGGCGGCTTTTGTTTGACCAGCTATGGCCAAGTGCCATGCCTATCCCCGGATGCAATGCACTGTAAGCACTCTGGAGAAATTTGTTATTAAAGACGGCAAGAAGGGCTTTGAAGCCTTTGCTTCTTGTTCCAAGGCCCTCTCCGTGAGCAAGATAAAACACTTCATCTCCGATCTTTGTGATGAAGGGCTCATGATGTAATATAACGCCGCACTCCTTAACCAGGTAATCTTTCATCCACAGATCATGGTTACCGGTAAAAACATGTACGGTAATACCACTGTCAGTTATTGCGGCAAGTTTGCCAAGAAAACGTGTGAATCCTTTAGGTATCACATATTTATATTCCCACCAGAAATCGAAAATGTCTCCGAGAAGATAGATGGTCTGAGCGTCACGGGATACTTTGTCAAGCCAGGCAACAACCCTGGCTTCGCGCTCACGGGGATCAGACCCGGCGGCCAGTCCGAGATGGAAGTCAGATGCGAAGTATGTTCTGTTACCTTTCAATATCCTGTACTATTTGTTGAACAGCTGGTCCATCCTTATCTGCAGGTTCCGGCCAAAAAGATTGGAGTTTATAATATTACCATCCGGATCGTATAGCAGGTTGGCAGGTACCTGGGTGATATGCATTAACATGGCATATGTAGGATTATCAGGATTCTCTTCTCTTACGCAGATCCACGGTAACTCTTCATATTTAACGGCATTTTTCCATCTGTTGGCGTCAGCATCAAGGCTGACCTGGTATATTTCCAGGCCTTTGCTGTGATAGAGGGAATAGAGGGTTTTCAATAAGGGCAGTTCAGCAAGACAGTTTTCTGATGTTGTCGCCCAGAAGGTTACCAGCACATATTTGCCTTTCAGTGATGAGAGACTGATCATTTTGCCTTCCGGGTCAGGAAGTACCGGGTCGGCTTTCCCCGGATTGACATTCGAAGCCATGCTTGCCAGGCGGTTAATATACATCTGGTTAAGTTCAGAGGTTACGTTCTCCTTCAGTGCACGGACATGCCTTGATACAGGATATTTCACGGAAAGCGAGTCGGAAACAATTTTGAGGAATTGCAGGTCACGAGGTTGATAAAGCACGTAGGTATTCTCATCGATACGCTGGTATAGTGCTTTTATAGTTGCCAGTGAACTCATGTTCTCAAGGATGAATCCAATATTGTATTTTCTCTGGGAATCCACAGCACTGACATAGGCTTTTTCAAGCCCGGCTCCCCTGGTTGCAATCTCTTGGTCAGTAAGGGAAGTATAGATCCTGGTAAGTGAATCAAGCTTCACCTTCGTGGTGAAGAGGTGCTGGTCAAGCCTCCTGATCAACTCTGAACCGGGTGAGCCGGCAACCGTGTAATTCATAACCATGGGATCTGGCCCGAAGTCGAGGATTATCTTTTCGCCGGGTGCAGCAAGGAGTCCGACAAAGTCGTTTTTGTCAAGCCTGATCTGGAGAAATTCGGGCCCGGGAAAATCTGTCGTGAATTTGAAGCGTCCCCGTTTTATTGTTGCGGAATCGATGACAACACTCTTGTCAACATCTGACTGATCGAGATATACTACTCCTTCCTTAATGTTGCCGAAGGTCCCTTTTATTACCACCTTATCGTCTCTGCCACATCCTGTAACGGCTGCTGCAAGTAAAAGAATCAATACAAACCTCTTCATTATTGATGCTGATTTCTGGTACAAATAAAGTAAAAATAGAGATTAGCTACTGTTGACTGAAAAGTTCCTCAAGTTTTTTCTGGAGCATGGGTCCTCTCAGGTTTGAGGCAATCACCCTTCCTTCACGGTCGATCAGAAAGTTTGCAGGTATCTCTGTGAGTCCGAATCTCTTTACAACTTCCGAGTCACGGTACTTAAGGTCGCTCACATGGGTCCATCGTCCGAGTCTGTCATTCCTGATCGCCCCTGTCCAGTCTTCCTTCCTCTGATCGAGTGAAACCTGGAATATGTCGAAGCCCCGGTAATGGTACATGTCATATAATTTTACGAGGTTGGGGTTCTCTTCCCGGCAGGGGGGGCACCAGGCAGCCCAGAAATCGACGAGCACTATCCTGCCGCGTTTTGAGGACAATCTTATAGTGTCACCTTCAGGGTCCGGCAAAGCAATGTCTGGTAATAATTCACCTTCCCTTATTGTTCCTCCGGCAATGCTGTTTATGGAGACTGATTTCCTAAGGCCGGAGACAAAATTATGCAGGTCGAGAACGAGATCAGATTCAGGGTATTTTTCATTAAGAAGGGAATCAACCTTGTAATAAATCTGAGGATCCTTTGCCGGATCAAAAAGCTGAAGCCCCGGAACAATCTGCTGGTTCAGCAGGTAAATTGAAACCATAGAACTGCTGTTGTCGTCAAGCATGGTCACAGCCTTCTCACGAAAGCCCGCAACGATATCTGCCGCCCTCCTGTCGAGGCTATCCATTATCAGGGGCAACCTTTTACTCAGGATACTGTCATTATAGACTTTTGTAAGGCTCTCGAGTTCTTTGATGATAACCTGCTGTTCTTTGCGGAAGTCATTCATAACACCGGTACCTTTTGAGCCGGTCACGCTTGACGGCGAGCTTAGTGAGTCGCGGGCAGCTGTTACCTTTATCTTTTCACCTGGTGAGGCAAGGATTGTAAGAAAGTCATCGGTTCCTGCGCTCAGCATGTAGAATGAAGGCCATTCCGTTTCAGTCCTGAAGGTAAAGTTTCCGTCCTGTCCGGGGATGACCGAGTCTACCGGTTCAAGAACGCCGGGTTTCACTTCCCTGAGAAGGAGGTATTCTCCATTGCCAATCCCGCTAATGTGACCCGTGACGGTTACACTGTTCTTTCTGCATCCGGTTATAAAAACAACAGGCAGGAAGAGAAGAATGAAAAAGAAATTCTTCAGGCAGAATATATGTAATATATAAAGCTTTATCCCTTTATTTCGGAGAGGAATATTTTCCATATTCTTAAACAATTTAAACTCGCACAGGTTTTATTACTGAACTGCAAAGATACCTAATTTTCAGAGTCCCATAGGCTGAAAGTGAAATTGTTGCATGTTCTTAAATCTGATTTTTTTGTGTTTCTTTGCAGAAGGATTTTATTTTTAATATTTTAATAGAGTTTAGTATTAATTTTTATACGGTTTAACTACAACCTAAAACAATGGGATACATTAAATTTGATAAGGCTCAGGTAGTTAACCTTGAGTATTCTCTCAGTCGTGAGATATTACGCACCAACAGGTCGGGCAGTTACTCCTGCACGACCATAGTGAATTGCAATACCCGCAAATACCATGGTTTACTGGTTTGCCCTGTTGATGCACTGGGAGGGGGAAGACATGTTCTTCTATCGAGTCTTGACACAACTGTGGTCAGTAACGGGCAGAGTTTCAACACAGGTATCCGCAAATATCACGGGGATTATTACAGTCCCAAAGGTCATAAGTATATTGAAGACTTTGATATCCAGGACATTCCGGGAATGACTTATAGAGTAGGGAATGTCTTTTTCAAGCAGGAGCGTTTGCTGGTTCACTACGAGGAACAGCTGATGATCAGGTTCACCATCCTGAATTCGGATGAGCCTGTCAAGCTTCAGCTGAGACCATTCCTGGCATTCCGCAGTATCCATCAGCTGACACATGCCAATATATGGGCAAACACCCGCGTTGAAGCAGTGCCAAATGGTATAAGGATACGCATGTATGACGGGTTCCCTTATCTCTATATGCAGCTCTCGGGTAAAGCTGAGTACGTGTCGGTCCCTGACTGGTACCAGGGTGTTGAGTACACTGAGGAACAAAAACGGGGGTATGAATATTCAGAAGACCTCTTTGCCCCCGGATTTTTTGAACTGACAGTCCGCAAGGGTGATGTCATTGTCTTTTCAGCTTCGACCAATGAAGAACGGCCGGCAGGCTTCAAAACAAAATTCACAAAAACAGTCTCATCAAAGATACCAAGGAGCAATTTCGGGAACTGCCTTCGCAATGCAGCACAGCAATTCATTGTAAAGAAGGGTAACGATACCAACATCATGGCAGGCTATCCCTGGTTCGGCTCATGGGGGCGAGATACTTTTATCGCTCTTCCCGGCCTGGCCCTCGCCCGCAAGTCGGAAGACCTTAATGCTGCGGTGCTTGACACGCAGGTACGACGTATGAAGGGAGGTATATTCCCGGATACGAGCCGTAATGATAATCCGGCCTTCCACAGCGCCGATGCTCCGCTATGGTTTTTCCATGCACTTCAGAGTTATGGTCTTGAGGACCGCGAGACCTGGAAACGTTACGGTAATTCAATGAAAAATGTGTTGCAGGCATACCGTAAGGGCACATCCTTCGGGATACACATGAAAGAAAATGGACTCATTTATGCTGATGCCCCGGGCAGGGCGCTGACATGGATGGATGCTGTCGTCAATGGCATACCGGTAACTCAGCGCAACGGCTATGCTGTGGAAATTGCTGCACTCTGGTATAATGCAGTGCGGTATTCACTTGATTGTGCACGCGCTGCCAGGGACAGGGCTTTTATTAAAGAATGGGAGGCACTGCCGGAGCTGATCCGCACATCATTCATTGAGCTCTTCTGGGACGAAGAACATGGATATCTCGCTGATTATGTCAATGATAACGAGAAGAGAAACATGCAGGTGAGACCGAACATGGTCATTGCCACCTCACTGCCTTACACCATGCTGAACAAGGACCAGATGAAGAGCCTGCTGGATATAGTAAACAGGGTCCTTGTCACGCCCCGCGGCCTGCGTACTCTCTCGCCTGCCGAAGAGGGTTACTGCGGTATCTATTGCGGTAATGAGGAGCAGCGCGACAAAGCCTATCATCAGGGTACGGTTTGGCCATGGCTTATAGGGCCGTTTTGCGAAGGATGGCTTAGAGTCTATGGCGAAGGCGGCGTATCACGTGTAAGAAAACTTATTACCGGATTTGAGGAGACACTTACCGAAGCCGGTATATCAACCATCTCGGAGATATATGACGGTGATCCTCCGCATGCACCCAGGGGCGCCATATCGCAGGCATCCAGCGTGGGCGAGGTACTCCGCATTTACAATCTTCTTGAGACAAAATATAAAGAAAATAAATTATAATATGCGTGTTCTGATGTTTGGATGGGAGTTCCCCCCTCATATTGCAGGTGGGCTTGGCACTGCCAGCTACGGTCTGACACGTGGTCTAGCGGCACAACCTGACACAGAGGTTATTTTTGTTGTTCCAAGAGCCTACGGTGATGAAGACCAGAGTATTGTCAGCCTGATAGGAGCCAACACCGTCCCTGTTGAATTTAAAAAAGTACGGTTTAATTATTTTAGTAAGCCAATTGAGAAGATCGAGGTCTTTTCAAAACTGGTGCCCTATACTGATCCCGAGGATTTCTGGAAGATGACGAGGGGAGAGGTGGCGGAGACTGACGTCCTTGTGACTACTAACAAATCCGGCAAGGTAGATTTCACGGGCAGTTACGGTGCCTCACTGATGGATGAGATCCATAAGTATTCGATGGTTGCGCAGGTGATAGCTTCCGAGCAGGAATTTGATATTATTCATGCACACGACTGGCTTGCCTATCCGGCAGGCATAGCCGCCAAGGCTGTATCCGGAAAGCCGCTGGTGATACATGTTCATGCCACAGACTTTGACCGCAGTGGCGGCAATGTCAATCCTGTCGTATATAATATGGAAAAAGAGGGAATGGATGCTGCTGATAAGATCATCACTGTCAGCAATCTCACACGCGATATTGTCATTTGTAAATACAATATAAATCCTGACAAGGTAGAAACTGTCTATAATGCCGTTGAACCACCGCATCATTCCGAGCTTGACGTGCCGGAAAGGACATACGATGACAAGATAGTTACCTTCCTGGGTCGGATAACCATGCAGAAAGGCCCGGAATACTTTATTGAGGCAGCAAGGATTGTCTTGTCCCGGATGCCCAACGTCAGGTTTGTAATGGCCGGATCAGGTGACATGATGGAGCGTATGATACGTCACGCTGCTGCCCTGCGCATTACTGACAGATTTCACTTTACCGGATTCCTGCGCGGCAATGACGTATTCACCATGCTGAGAATGAGCGATGTATATGTTATGCCCTCAGTGTCGGAGCCGTTTGGCATCTCCCCACTTGAGGCGATGCAGTCAAATGTTCCGGTGATAATCAGCAAGCAAAGCGGCGTTGCAGAGCTTCTTACGCATGCCGTGAAGGTTGATTTCTGGGATATTGAGGCAATGGCTGATGCCATTTACGGCATCCTTACCTATCCTGCACTCTCGCGCATGTTTATCATGAACGGCAAGGAGGAGGTTGACAAGCTGAAGTGGGATAATGCTGCCAGGCATGTTAAAAATATTTACAATGAGGTTTTGAAACAGACAAGCTAAAAGATATGAGCACAGCACAGAAAAAGGCAATCTGCCTATATTTCCAGGTTCATCAGCCCTTTAGACTCAGGCGCTATCGCTTTTTTGAAATGGGTCATGAGCATTATTATTATGATGATTTCATGAACGAATCAATTCTCCGGAAAATTGCGTCTGACTGTTATCTTCCTGCCAACAAGATAATTCTTGATCTTATCAGCAAGCACAAGGGCAAGTTCAGGGTGACCTTTTCTCTTAGCGGTATTGTTATTGACCAGTTCAGACTTTACGCCCCTGAGGTTCTTGCCTCTTTCAAAGAGCTTGCCGAGACGGGCTGCGTTGAGTTCCTTGCTGAGACCAACTCGCATTCGCTGGCCTCGCTGATGGATCGTGAGAGATTTGAGAGACAGATCAGCATGCATACGGAAAAAATGGTTGAGTATCTTGGTTACAAGCCAACCTCAGTAAGAAACACCGAGCTGATCTATTCCGATGAAATAGGCAGCTGGATGGCTGATATGGGGTATAAAGCCACCGTCACGGAAGGAGCGAAGCATATACTTGGATGGAAGTCGCCCAATTTTCTGTACTGTAATTCTATTAACCCGAAGCTGAAAGTACTGCTGCGCAATTATACACTCAGCGATGATATTGCATTCAGATTCTCCAACAAGAGCTGGTCGAGTTATCCACTGACTGCCGAAAAGTACGTCTCATGGATAAAAGGACTCGGCTCGTCTTCAGATATAGTGAACATCTTTATGGATTATGAGACATTCGGTGAGCACCAGAAAAAGGAAACCGGAATTTTTGATTTCCTGAAACATCTTCCTGATGTCGTAATCAAAAAGACTCCGTTTGTTTTTATGACCGTTTCGGAGATAGCGGATAATTATCAGCCTGTTGCTGTGTTGCATGTCCCATCACCCATTTCCTGGGCAGATGAAGAAAGAGATCTCACTGCATGGATGGGAAATGAGCTTCAGACAGCTGCCGTGAGTAAACTATACAGTCTGTCAGAACAGGTCAACAGATGTGGCTCGGATCAGCTCATGCGCGACTGGGGTTACCTGCAATCGAGTGACCACTTTTATTACATGTCAACAAAGTTTTTCTCTGACGGTGCAGTACATGCATATTTCAATCCCTATGAAAACCCATATCAGGCTTTCATGAATTATATGAATGTTCTGAGTGATTTTGAGATAAGGCTTAAGGCTGTAGCTCCGGTAAATGTCCATGACGAGGAGGTTAACCGCCTCGCAGCAGCAGTTGAGACCAAAGATCATCTTATCAGTGAGCTGCAGGAGAAATTAACAAAGTTTGAGAAAAAGGGCCGCATAGTCAGGACAAAAGCTGTGAAACCCAAAGGGGAGAAAAGCCCGGCGGCAACTGCAAAAAAAGCTGTTGCCGGCAAAGCCACGTCGAAAAAACCAATCGTGAAAAAAACAGCTTCACGAAAAACCACGGCCGCAAAAGCCAAAAAGTAAGAATAGCTGTTTAGGTTAAACATATAAGGTATCCATAATGCGC
>JADGPV010000054.1 GCA_017882245.1 Bacteroidales bacterium
ACCTGACTTGTCTGCGCCATGACATTATTGGCCGTCAATGCGGCGAGGATTAAAATTGTCAAGCCTGTTTTCCTTGCCATGACCTTACGTTATCTGGATCCTGTATTTAAGACATAATTATAAAGGTACGCGTCATTTTCACTGATCAGGAGGTTCCAGGTGCTTTTATTTGCCACCCTTCCAACAGTGTAGAACTGGCCGGCTTTGCGCGGAAAGCCAGTCACAGAGTTGCCGTTTCTGCTTATCAGGTGTATTAGCTTATTGTCTGTATCATAGACAGCAGTCTTGCGGTCTGAAGAGTTGAGGCTGACCAGTACGGGGCCTTTGAGATTATTTGATTCAAAAGTTTTAGAAAGTATCTCACTGCCATTATTATCATAGACATGTAGCATCCCATGATCAATGTACAGAAAGTCTGTCCGGCCGTCCCCGTCAAAGTCATAAAAATCAGAACTGTGCCCGGTTGAAAAGGTACTTATAGCCTGCTTTTTTACTGTCCCGTCAAAATAGAGCCGAATCAGCGTACCATCTGGGGCTGTAAAAACAAGAGCCTGGTCTTCGCTGCCGGTTAATCTGACACATGATCCCTTTGCTTTTATAAGAGGCTCCTGGGGGTTTACCCGGATGTTCCCGGTACGGTCAAGCAGGTATACAGACTGATCATCAGACACAAACAGATAATCTTTTCCCCTCACCCTGAAGAATGATACCGGATCTGATACTCTTCCACGGGTTGTGAGCATATTCCACCCCCTCACCGGCGAACCTGACCGGTCATAAGCATATATCTTCCTGTCTTCCCCTGCAATGAAAAGCCGGTATTCTCTATTGTTCTCATAATCAAACACTGCAAGGGAATTTGTTGCCGGTGACCGCATCTTAACAGGAAATTTATCTACATAGTTCCCGTTCCGGTCAATAAGATGCATATAGTCCTTGCCTGTAAAGAGAAGCTGATACTTGCCGTTCTTATAATAATCGATCATAAAAATGTCGCCCGTTATCCTTTCCCTGATAGCTGCTTTCCAGAGTATTTTTCCGGATGAGCTGATCAGATAGATATTATTTTTCTGATCCTGCACAAAAATCTCAGTGGCGCCTGTGTTATGGTTGAGAAAAAGAAATGGCCTGGAGGCCAGCTCGGCATCAAGCTTCACTTTCCAGGCAAGGTTCAGGTCCGCAGAGGTCACCCGGGCATTACTTGCTGTGTCTGTGCCTGCTATTTTAGACGGCGAAGAAGGCCTCTGCTTATCCTGATCGCGATACCTTACCGACAGGCTTGTGTAAATCATATCATTGCTGGGAGTAAGACTTAGACCTACCCCGTCAATGGCTTCAAATGTACGGTCAGTCAGGGCTTTTGATGATGCGGGTGTGAGGTATTTATTTATGAGCGATTTCAAAGCACTGCCTGAAGAATAAAAAAGGTATGAACTTTTGGTGGGAAGTGTTTTCTCCATTTCCCTGAAATCAGGATCATTAATAAGCGTGTTTTCGTTCTCTGAACTATTTTCTATGGATACCAGTGCTTCTGGAGACCCGGAGAAGACCATGTATGACCTGGCAAAGAGCACCCATTCCTCATTATCTGCTGCAGCAGTTTCACCTGAAAGAATAGACGAAACGCCGGTAAAAGGCATTTTATACATAACCACTTCCTCATCTGAATCAGTCTGAACCGAAGCAAGGAAATGACTCTCTCTCAGGCCCATTGAACGGTATTTTGCAGTTAGCCGGTTTCTCAGCACGGCCTCCGCCGTCTGACGGTCAGTCATTCTGAAGAGCATAACCCTTTCTTCTCCGTTGCCTGCGGGAATCATTGCTTCAGTCACTTCATTCCCTGTGAATGGGCTCATTGCCAATGCCAGGTCAGTTGCATTTATCGATGCCGGATCAGATGTGGTATCCCCGGTCAATGATGCTCTCCTCATCACTGTTTTGTAACTAAGGGTGCCCTGCGGAAGAAGCTCATGTACGCCACACTCGGCAGGGTTTACGTCGCTGAGCCTGTCAGCACCCTGTCCCGCGCCCGCAGTAGAGAGAAATCCGCTGATGAATAGTCCGTCTTCCCTTAAGGTAAGATCACCTCCTGCTGCGATGGCTGCTGAAGATATCGGGGTGATCTCTCCAGGGGCAATAAAGGACTGGACAAACCTGGGAAGATTCCTGAACAGAATAAAAAGATTGTCTGTCTCCCTGCCGGAAGCGTTGACAACAGAGGCAAAACCCTGCTGATGACGTATGTCTGAACCGGCACTTATATTGTTGAGAGCATTATCTACCATAACCTCAAGAGGTGAGGCTATTATTATGCCAGATGTCAGAGCCAGGTATATCTGGGACTTTTTTAAGCCCTGTCCATATGATACCGTGAATTTCTTTGCTCCTCCAAATTCCCTTGAGCCAGTAACAACCGCCCCTGACGCCTCGCAAAGTCGAATCAGGTGCCTCGGAGTTAATGAAGACCCGGTATTCATTACAGCAAGCACCGAGACACGACTCTGACCAGTAACATGAAATGACAGGAGTACCTTCCGGTTGCTGATCATTTCACGGACTTCGCGGCCGCCGGTAACGCTGTCGATGGCTGCTGCGGCATCAATTAACGAGGAAGCCCATTTCATGCCAGAGAGCCTTGCTGTGATACCTGTCCTGTCGGTTGCCTTCGTAAGAAGCTCCGGAAAATCAGGTGTTTCTATGATAAGAAAAGCGTCTGAAGGAACGGTTACCCATGGATCCACAGTAACAACCTGTTTATCCTTCCTGATAAAATATGCTGCCACACCCAGGGCGACAGCAAGCAAACCCACAAGTATGATCCCGGTTCTTTTTTGCACAGTTTTTAGCTTCAGATCTCAATTCAAAAATATAAAATATTAATTTGCTATGGCAAAAACAAATGCAGGACGGGCAAGTGATGTGTTGAACAATATGCTTTATGAATAAATTTGCGGAATGCTTTTTGTGACTTTGCCGAGGATTATACCTGATTTATGATGAAGAGTATTATATTTTTTTTGATCCTGATTCTCCCTTATCTGTCGGTCAGGTCCCAGACAGTCACAGTTCTGAGTGAAGAGGACGACAAGCCTGTTTCTGATGTTGCCGTTTATAATGATGCCCGTGACAGGTTCTGCTACACAAACTATGCCGGTAAAGCAAGCCTTTCTGAGTTCCCTGACGGGCAACCGGTTTATTTCCAGCATTTCTCTTTTGAAAGAGTATCATTCACTCCAGAGGAGCTTCAAAAAGCAGGATGGGTGGTTAAGCTCAGGACCAAGACTTTTGAGGTTGAAGAATTTATTGTTTCAGCAAACCGCTGGGAACAAAAATCTGATGAAGTACCTAATTATATAAGTACCATTACTTTACCTTCAGTAAGGTTTCAGAACCCTCAGACAACTGCTGACCTGGTAGCGCTCAACGGTGATGTATTTGTACAGAAAAGTCAGCTTGGCGGAGGCAGCCCCATGTTAAGAGGATTTGCCACCAACAGAGTCCTCATAGTCATCGACGGCGTAAGATTGAACAATGCGATTTACAGGGAAGGCAACATACAGAATATTCTTTCACTTGATCCGGAAGTCATAGATCACACAGAAATTATTTTCGGACCCGGTGCCACCATGTACGGAAGTGATGCCCTGGGAGGGGTAATGGATTTTCATACCAGGAAAGCTCTTTATTCGACAGGAGACTCAATATATATCAAAGCTAATGCACTGGCCCGCTATTCAACGGCAACCAATGAACATACATATCATCTTGACTTCAATCTGGGAGGACATAAGATTGCCTTTCTCACTTCAGTCTCCTGGTCTGACTTCGGAAATCTGCGCATGGGTTCATGGAAGTACCCTGAGTACCTGCGTAATGAATATCAGAAACGGACAGCTACCGGTGA
>JADGPV010000055.1 GCA_017882245.1 Bacteroidales bacterium
TAATCCTAAAGACAATTTTTTATTTCCTTTTTAAATAAGTTATGAGTATATTTGGGGAAATCTATCCAATTTAAATCATGGCACGAACAATTACTTTTTCTCAACTGAGGAAGATCAAAGACCAGCTCCCTAACGGCAGTATCAGAAAGATAGCCGGTGAGCTGGCACTGTCTGAGGAAACCGTAAGGAATTATTTCGGCGGGTGGAACTTTGACCGCGGACAGAGTGCCGGGATCCATATTGAAAAAGGACCCGAAGGGGGAATAGTCACTATAGAAGACACAACAATACTTGACCTTGCTGAAAGTATGCTGTCACGTTAATTCACTTTCCCCGGACTGGTGACAAAATTAACGTAGCGACGCTCATCCAGGGCGTCGTTACTTTATAACCCTGAAATGTCTCATCCCTTTATTGAAGCTGCCGAGAAGAAGTACAGGCACCGGCTGACACAGGAATGCAGCAGCCTCTTTAATAATACTCATCTTCCTTCACATGACCATCTCCACCATTCCAGGGTCTGGGATAATGCTTCACTCCTGCTTTCACGGCTTTATGATTCAGGCCTTGTTACTGACCCCCGCCTGGCAGAGAAGGCAATCATAGCTGCATACTTTCATGATACCGGCCTTACGGTCAACCAGGGCACCGGTCATGGCACGGAGAGCAGGCAGATATGCAGCAAGTTCCTTAATAAATGTGACCTGGACATTAGTGACAGGAATGAGATACTGGATGCTATTGAGAAGCATGACGACAAGTCGTACCGGAAACTCTCTGATCCTTCATCACTGGCTGCAATCATATCTGTTGCCGACGATATGGATGCCTTCGGGACAACAGGCATCGGGAGATATATTGAGATCTACTCCGTGAGAGGAGTTTCAGACGAAGCTATGCCGGAAATGGTGATCTCAAACATCAACACACGTTTCCGGCATCTAGAATCTACATATTCCATGTTTCCTGACCTCGTTGAGGAGCAGAAAAGAAGAGTAGAAACAGTGACTGATTATTTTTCAAAAAAGAAATCATGACAAGACGCTATCTAATTCCGCTTCTTTCATTCCTTCTGGCTGCAAACATTTCTGCCCAGGATAATCCCGCCATTCCGGCACTAAGATATAAATCAAATCACAGCCTGACCTGGGAGGAGGCAATCAGTTATTACCGTTCTCTTGATGAAGCTTACCCTGAAGCACAACTTCTTGAAATGGGGATGACAGATGCCGGTAGACCATTGCACCTGTTCGTCATATCCGGCGACAGGGAATTTGATCCCGTGAAAATCCATGAGAGCGGAAAAGCCATTATTCTGATCAATAATGGCATTCACCCCGGAGAGCCTGAGGGTATTGACGCCAGCGCGAGGTTTGCAGCTGATATTCTGGAAAACAGGGGCGGGATGAAAAAATACCTTCGTAACTGTGTCATTGCCATAATTCCAGTGTACAACATTGGCGGTGCCCTTACCCGGAGCCAGTACTACCGTATCAACCAGAACGGTCCTGACGAAAAAGGAGCCAGGCGAAACACGCGCTTCCTCGATCTGAACCGTGACTTTGTGAAGCAGGACTCGCGCGATGCAAGGGCTTTTGCTGATATATACAGCTTCCTCGATCCTGACGTGTTCCTCGATACACACACTACAGATGGCTCTGATCATCAATACACGGTCACCCTTATTGCCACACAGCCGGAAAGGATGTACCCCGGGATGGAAAAGTTCTTTCGCGGTAAGATGATCCCCGAACTTTACAGTCGCATGCAAAGCGAACATAATAACGAGATGATACCTTATGTCCAGTACACAGAGAGAGGCGAGATAAAGGCGATAGATGGTTTTAAAGAGTGTCTCTATTTTTCGACGGGTTATGCCTCATTGTTCAACTCATTCAGCTTCATGACTGAGACACTGGTATACAAGCCATATCCTGAAAGGGTTGAAGGTACATGGCAGTTTATCACGGAGCTGGTCAGGTTCACGTCTGAAAACTATAAGGAGATGCTCAAGCTGAGGTGTGAGGCCAACCGCCTGACACTTACTGACAGAGAATATGTGCTTGACTGGGAACAGGATACAACCAGGTGGGATCTGATCCCTTTCCGGGGTTACAGATATGATGAAACCACCACCCCCATTACCGCTAGGAAGACTGGCTTCTATAACCATGATAAACCATATGTTGACACGATCAGGTATTATAATTATTTCAGGCCTGCGATTACTGTGTCAGCACCTGAAGCCTATATAGTCCCCTTTGCGTGGGAGGAGGTGATTGAACGGCTTCATAATAACGGTGTTGTGATGCATCAGCTCGAAAATGACACCACGCTGACTGTTGAAACATATTATATAGAGAACTACGAGCATGCAGACAGGGCCTCCCAGGGTCATTATTTTAACACGAAAGTGGCAGTCCGGCCAGCGGTGCAGGAGGTAAAATTCCTGAAAGGCGATTATATAATTCCCCTGAATCAAAGGTCGAACCAATATATTGTATATATGCTGGAACCTCAGGGTGAAGCCTCTTTCTTTGCATGGAATTTCTTTGACTCTTTCCTGGAAGGACAGGACTGGTACTCGGTATGGGGATTTGAGAGCCATCTTAAAGAGCTCCTTGACCGTGACCCTGCGTTGAGATCTGCATTTGAGAAAGCCAAAACCGAAGATACCAGGATGGCGACCGATCCCGTGGCTCAGCTGCAATGGCTCTATCAGAACACACCGGTCTCAGAACTGGAAAAACGAACCATGCTTTATCCTGTCGGGAGAATTATGAAATAAAGCGGGAATCCGGAAGGGATGGAGATCCCTGTGGATATTACTTTACAAAGAAATCAAGAACGGTCTCACTTTCCAACTGTGCAACAAGATTGTCACCTTTGCTAACCGGACCTACCCCGGAAGGTGTCCCTGTAAAAATGAGATCTCCTGTTTTTAAAGTATAATATCTTGAGACATAAGATATTATCTCATTGAAATTAAAGATCAGATCGGATGTATTTCCACTCTGCCTTCTGACGCCGTTGACATCAAGGGTGAAGCTGATGTCAGTCATACGGGCAAATTTATCTTTAGGCATGAAAGTACCCAGCGGCGCCGAGCCGTCAAAAGTTTTTGACAGCTCCCAGGGCTGACCTGCGTTTTTAAATTTGTTCTGGAGATCGCGGGCAGTGAAGTCAATACCTACCGTCAGTGCATCAAAATATCTCGGGGCATACTTTACGGAGATGCCCTTCCCCAGCCTGGAGATCCTGAGTACCACCTCAGCTTCAAACTGCACATCAGCTGAAAAATCAGGAAGAAAAAAAGGTTTGTTCTTCTTTAGTATGGCAGAATCCGGCTTGAGGAATATCATGGGCTCAACCGGCACCGGTTTGTTCATCTCTGCCGCATGCTTCCTGTAATTTAAGCCAACACAAATAATTTTCATAGCGTTATCAGCTTTTCCCGAAAGAGCGAAGTTTTATTGCCGTAAGCACCTGTTTTGTGTTAAGAGGGAAGTCGCCGTTCATCATCCATGAGTAATATGATGGTTCCTCTTTTAAGACCTGTTCAACAGGTTTCCCCTTATGCTTGCCGAAGTTGAAGACCTCCACCCCCTGTTCACTGAACACAATCCTGCCTGCAAGGTCGGCATTATTGTTAAAAGCGCTGAAGGAGGATAGTTTTTCGATATCGTTTTCAAGATCAGGATACCTGTCCAGCTGCGCCTTCAGTATTTCATAAGTGGCAGCAGCATCCGCCTGTGCACTGTGCGCATTCTCCAGTTCCCGTTCACAGTAGAATTTATAGGCGGCTCCTAATGTTCTCTGCTCCTTCTTGTGATAGATGACCTGGACATCGACATACCTGTGACGTGCCGGATTGAAGTCGACATTCACACGTAGAAACTCTTCGCAGAGTATCGGTATATCGAACTTCATTGAGTTAAA
>JADGPV010000056.1 GCA_017882245.1 Bacteroidales bacterium
TACCCTGTTGGAGTCATAAATGAGTTTGCCTGGAAAGGCTTTGCTGCTCCCGGAATGGAGCTGCTGTTCTACGGTGACATACCAAACGGCGCGGGATTATCATCTTCCGCATCAATTGAAATGGTAACTGCTGTTGCATTGAATGATTTCACCGACGCGCGGTTGCCAATGATGGAGCTGGTTAAGATGGGACAGAAGGCTGAAAATAATTTTGTAGGCATGAACTGCGGCATCATGGACCAGTTTGCTGTTGGTTTCGGAAAGAAAGATCATGCCATCAACCTTAACTGTGATACTCTTGAATACAAATATGCACCTGTTAATCTTGGCAACAGGCGTCTTATTATCACAAACACAAACAAGCGCAGGGGGCTGACTGATTCAAAATACAATGAACGGCGCTCTGAGTGCGAGAAGGCTGTTGAGCTTATATCAAGGCATCTCATGATCCGCAACCTTAGTGATCTCACTGTCAGTGATCTCTGGATGCTTGAAAAATATATAGACGATGAGGTGGTAAGAAAACGGGCGAAGCATGTAATTACCGAGAACGGCAGGACCATTGATGCCATCAAGGCACTGGAAGATAATGACATTGTGAAGTTCGGTCAGCTGATGAATGAATCTCATGATTCGCTGTGCACCGACTACGAGGTGACAGGCACCGAGCTTGACACCCTTGTTTATGAAGGCCGCAAGCTTCCCGGAGTAACAGGCACGCGAATGACAGGCGCCGGTTTCGGCGGATGCACCGTATCAATAGTCGAAAGCAGGCATGCTGATAACTTCATTAAGAACCTCGGCAAAGTCTACCACGAAAAAACCGGACTTACAGCTGATTTTTACCTGCCGGGTATAGGAGACGGCGCACGGCGCATTGACTGATGTCATTGGTCTGAGATCTGAGGGTCTGAGGTCTGATAATCAGATCTTTACCTGACCTTCAGACTTTAGATTTTCAGACTTTAGACTAAAGATCCCTGACGCATCTGAACCCCACTGTCGTGCTGCGATCATATCCGGCTGAAACAAGAAGCTGGATCTGAGTCATATTGAGCGGCTGAGGTCCTCCCTGTACATACCACGAGCTTGACTCAGGCTTGAAATAACTTCCTCCCCTGATGATATTGAAATAGTAAGCCCCGTTGAAGTAAACATCTCCCGTCATCTGCCAGACATTGCCCACAAGATCAGCCACCCCGTAAGGACTCTCTCCTTTCGGGAAAGCATCCACGGGTGTAGGTCTTCCAAATGCGTTATTGCATTTTGTGGCGTGGAATTCGTTACCCCAGGGCCATAACCTGCTGTCAGTGCCCTGAGCAGCAAGCTGCCACTCAGCTTCTGTAGGCAGCCGCTTGCCAGCCCACCGGGCATATGCCCGGGCATCCTCGAGACTGACATTGACCACCGGATACGTCTCCTGCCCGGACACCGGCATGCCATTATCCCAGTGCTTCAGATAGTTTGTTGTATCTACCGGGATATATCTGGTTTCCTTTATAAACCTGAGAAACTCCTCATTTGTCACGGGGAACTTGTCTATCAGGAAACTGCTTATTTCAGCTGTTCTTTCCTCTCCGGCGAAAGGGATAATTATGAAGTCATCATTTGACTTAAGTGTGAATTTTATGGTTGTGGCAGGGACTTGCACCATGTTCTCAGGTGTTTCCGTGGCAGAGGCAGTCCGGGCAAATTCGGAGACAAGCCATGGCTTACCCCCTTTGATAATCACAACATTTTCGTCAAGCAGAAGTCCGTTATTATCCAGTTCTATCACAATCTTGCCTTCCCTCATCTTAAAAAGATCTTCAATGGCAAGCAATGTATCCACAGGTGAAGAGAGGATGACAGGTTTCTTATTATACCCCGGAGTTCCCTTATAAACTGAAATGGTTCCTTTTTTTTCTGCGCTTATGTGAAGTCTGTCGCCTTTAAGTTCTGATTTTATAAGTGAGGGCAGCAGGGCAATGCAGTCGACAGAGCTCTCATGCCTGGTTCCATCATAGGACTGGTTCCAGCCTTCCAGGCTCACCCGGGCCATATTCTGGCCGTTAATGGTCGCTGGTTCAAGCTCCACATGTCTCCAGAGTGATACAATATGTTTGCCCTCCGTATTTCCGGCATTGAACAACGGACCGTCATACCCGAGGTGATCCATATTAAGCACGGTAAATATCGTCTTTTCACCTGCATTCCATTTATTAACATAGACCTTGTCGGCCTCACTTTTTATCAGTGGGATCCAGTCATTGTCAAGAAATGCATCGTTATTTTTTCGGAGCAGGTATGTCGTTCTGGCGAGATACTGAAGATCATCTTTGTATTCATCACCTCTCCCACCCGGTCTGTAAAGGTTCAGCTCAGTTCCATAGCCATTAAAGAACGCCACTGATATCTCGCGGTGTAGAATATCCTCACCGACGTCAGCAACGCGGAAAATGGCAAAATCGGGTCTGATGAACTTGTTCAGGTTGAGTTCAGGACTCAGGAACAATGCATTATGGACTCTCCCCGACACAATGCCAGGCATATCTTTCACTACGGCCATACCTTCAGAATACATTATCAGGCCTTTGCGGACACTGTCAGCCGTTTGCTGAAGCAGCAAGGTTGAATAGCCCGTTGCATCAAGTACAACTCCGTCGGCTTCGGTTGCTTTAAGTATTTCAGCCATGCCTTTCATCTGGTCCTCTGCCCTGGTGCTTTCATCCCACTGGTTGTACTCAATAAAAAACCGGCAATCGTTTAGTTTAGCCTGACGGCTGATATCTTTTAGACCTTTGAGGCCACCGGGCAGATCGCGATACAGATCCCACTGGTTTCTCTCATCGAGGCCCAGGCGGGGCCAGGTAGGCCAGATACTGTAAACATCCACGTGACCGAAGATATCGTTATACTCAGAAAGGAACCTGCTGAATCCTGACTCGCCGGTAAAGCGGTCATGGAAATCACGATCCCAGGCCATCTGAAGGATCATCAGGTAACTGCTGCGTATCCACTTCAGGTCATCCCGCCTGTATAATTTATCATCAAAGCTGTCGAGGTCGTAAAGGTACCTCTCCCTAAACATAAGTCTCAGTCCGTCCTGCCATGTGCCCTTATATGTATCAGCCCATATGTTGTAGGTCACTGAAGCACCCGGCGGAAGAATTGTTTCATATCTTTCTTTTGTGCCGTTTTGCACCTGGCCGCGTCTGGCTATCGCGCTGACAGAAACTGAAGCATCGGCTTTAAATGCCGAGAAACCCATTTCCCATGAATTGTCGGGCAGTATCACGCGCACGGGGCTTTTACCGGGAAGGAAGAGGTTGGCTCTTGCCAGGTCAGGCTGTCCGTATCCTGTTATATAGGCATTGCTCCTGTTCTCGCCGAAAGGAACTACATCGCTTATTATAAGAGTGTCAGTCCAGTTATTTTTGAAGACCAGCTCCGCGTTCCAGCCGGGATGTGAGCCGCCACGGGGTGTGAACGCTGCCTCCACCCCGCCGGGAAATATCATAATGAAACGGCTGCCTGTCAGACCGGCAGGCACATCATCGGATTCGAAATAAACACTGTCAAGCCTGAAGCTGAAAAGAGGTCTGCCAGCGTCGAGAGCTACTGAGGTACTATCATCAAGAATTAAGCTGACTAATTTGGCTCCTGAATCTTTAGTTATGCCAATATTTTCAAGTGACTGTCCGGAAACAGACAGAGCAGATAGTAGAAATATCAGGGAAATCTGAAACTTTGCGGTATGCATGTCAGTTTAAATCTAATAAGGACCTTTCCGGCATTAATTGAGTGCAATTTAATATATTGTGGCAAAAAACAAAAACACGAACCAGAATGAGGACTGTTTCGGAGATATTTAAAAATATTCTTTTTATGTTAGTAGAATATTTACTACTTTTAAAAATTAGATGAGTCTAATGTAATGAAAAAAGTTAACTGTAGAAGCATAACTTTCATTATTCTAGTTCTTTCAGCAATAATGCTGATGCCTGGATGCGCAGCCTCAAAGAAAAATCCTTACCAGGCCAAAAGGAGAAATTCATATATTGACACTTCACAGTTAGGGCGAAATAAATACTTCTTTTCAAAGCAGTATCAGAAAAAACTCTACAAATTCAAGAAGAAGTAGGTCAATCTTCGCAGAAAACTTCAAGTCCATCCCAGGCCAGCGTAACATTGACAGGCAACTCCCTGTTTACTTCGGCATGCTTTCCCATCTGGTGGCTTATGTGTGTAATATATGCCTTGCGGGGTGACACTTCTTCAATAATACCAAGGGCTTCACCAAGACTAAAGTGCGAAATATGCTTTTCTTTTCTCAGAGCGTTAACGACCAGGTATTTCACTCCGATCAGTTTTTCCTTAGTTTCCTCCGGGATATAGTTGGCGTCAGTGATATAAGCCATATCTCCTATTCTGAAACCCAGGATTGGAAGGCGGTAATGGAACAGCCGCAACGGAATTATTGTATCACCATTAATGTCAATATTGTAATTATCAATGTTATGCAGCTCCATCTTGGGTACTCCGGGATACTGGTTCTCCGCAAAAACATAAGCATACTCTTTTCTTACGGCATTCTGAACTCTCTCCTCGGCATAGATATCTATGGCAGCCTGGCTCTTGTAGTTAAAGGCTCTGACATCATCCATCCCTGATATATGATCCTTATGTTCGTGGGTCAGGAGTATTGCATCAAGCTTCTTCACATGGGCAGTCAGCATCTGCTGTCGGAAATCAGGTCCCGCATCAATGACGATGGTGTTGGCGGAAGTCTCAACCAGCAGTGCAGCCCTGAGCCTTTTATCCTTGCTGTCAGCCGATAAGCAGGTAGAACACTCACAGGCAATTACTGGAACACCCTGGGAAGTTCCGGTTCCGAGAAAGGTGATTTTCACTGTCTCTTTTTTCGATTTACAAAAGTAACCTGAAATTAGAGAAGAACAATATCAAAGTTCACTTTAGCTCCGCCACAACGTTTTACATATCTTTACGGTACTTTAAAGTGCAGCAGATGAAGGGAAATATTTACATGGTTCCTGTTACACTGGGGAACTCTGATCACAGTCTGACAGTTCCTGCAATCGTAAGCGGGATTACCTCCTCCCTGAGGTTGTTTGCAGTTGAGGACGTCAGGTCTGCACGCAGATACCTGAGAAGCATTGACGTGAATTTCCCAATTGACGATGCAATTTTTTTCCCGATAGGTAAACATTCTGAGCCTGCTGACCTTATTGATTTCTTCTCAAGAGTTTCAGATGGCACGGATGCCGGCGTCATGAGCGAGGCCGGCATGCCGGGACTCGCAGACCCTGGAAATATCGTCGTGGCAGAGGCGCACCGGAGGGGTTTCAGGGTGATCCCGCTTACCGGAGCGTCTTCAATAATGCTTGCACTGGTGGCTTCGGGACTAAACGGACAATCATTTGCTTTTAATGGTTACCTGCCTGTTGATACACCCGGAAGACAGAAAGCGATCAGAGAATTGGAAAAACGGTCTGCTGCCGGACAGACTCAGATCTTTATGGAGACCCCGTTCCGCAATGATAAGATGCTTAATGATATTCTTGCAGTATGCAAGCCATCAACTAGACTTTGCATAGCAGCTGATATTACACTTGAGACAGAAGATATCAGGACCATGCCGGTATCCTTATGGCTGAGTGACAGACCCAGGCTTGACAAACGGCTCGTGGTTTTTCTGCTCCTGGCCTGAGAGAAATAATATTTATTAACACTAATCACCTCCCCTGTCATCTGATTTTATTGTTTAATTTGTGTGTGGCAAAAGAATTATTATGATGTTCAGAAAGACTATTCTATCAGCTTTAATTATTATGGTTACATCTCTTCTGACAGCACAGAAGGCAGACATGACCCTTTTTAACGGCATTAAACCGAGAAATGTTGGTCCCGGAGGTATGAGCGGCAGGGTCACTGCTTTTGCCGTTGATCCGAGGAATGGGAACGTCTTTTATGTAGGAACGGCTTCAGGCGGTCTTTGGAAGACCGTAAATGCAGGTACTACCTTTTTTCCTGTCTTTGACAATGAGGCAGTGGCATCAATAGGTGCCCTTGCCATTGACCCTCTACGGCCAGATATAATCTGGGCAGGAACAGGTGAGGGCAATCCACGCAACAGCGTCACTGCCGGTTACGGTATTTATAAGAGCATTGACGGCGGACTTACATGGAAGTGCATGGGTCTCGAGCTCACACGTTATATTCACAGGATATTGATTGACCCTGTCAATACTGATATTATCTATGCCGGTGCTTTAGGCAGTCCCTGGGCTCCGCATATGGAAAGAGGCCTCTATAGGTCCTCCGATGGTGGCACGACATGGAAACAGGTTTTGTTTACGAATGAAACTTCAGGCGTTGCAGACATGGTGATGGATCCCGAAAACCCAGGTAAGATATTTGTTGCCATGTGGTCTCATCAGCGCTGGCCATGGTTCTTCACCTCGTCTTCAGAAGGGTCAGGGTTATGGCTTACACGAGACGGAGGCAGCACGTTCACCGAGATCACCGCTGGATTTCCCCGGGAAAAGGGCCGGATAGGCCTGGCCATAGCAGCTTCTAACCCTGAGTATGTATATGCCTATGTCGAATCAAAACCTTCCACTATCTACAGGTCGACTGACGGAGGTGTAAAGTGGGAAAAAAGAGGTGAAAAGAATATTGGAACGAGGCCTTTCTACTACGCTGAGATATATGTCGATCCAAAGAATGAGAACAGGATTTATACCCTTTATTCAGGTGTCAATGTGAGCGAAGACGGAGGACTCACTTTTGATAAAGAAATTGCATCGTCAATCCACCCCGATCATCATGCTTGGTTTATTGACCCGGTTAATCCGGACCGTATGCTGGACGGCAACGACGGAGGCATGGCCATAAGCTACGATAAGGGTGAGAAATGGCGGCATGTTGGTAACCTGCCGCTCGGCCAGTTCTATCATATTAATGTCGACAACGAAATTCCTTATAATATCTACGGAGGGCTTCAGGATAACGGCTCATGGCGCGGCCCGGCCTACGCCTGGTATAATGGCCCGATAATCAATGAGATGTATGATTTTCTCTCCGGCGGCGACGGATTTGACGCGATGCCGGTTCCCGGTGACGCCAGATATTGCTACGCTCAATCTCAGGAAGGCTCTTTAAGGCTGTTTGATGTTCAGACAGGATGGTCAAAGAACATAAGACCGGCTCCTGAAGGGAGCGAGAAGCTGAGGTTTAACTGGAACGCAGCACTGGCGCAGGATCCTTTTGATAATAACACTATCTATTTCGGGAGCCAGTTCATTCATAAGAGCATAGACAGGGGCACCTCGTGGACAAAGATTTCGCCTGATCTCACAACCAATGACCCCGAGAAGCAAAAACAGGACAAAAGCGGAGGCATAACACCTGAGAACACAGGAGCGGAGAATCACTGTACCATCATAACCATTTCCCTCAGCCCGCTTAAACGTGACCTTATCTGGGCAGGCACTGATGACGGCCTGATACAGCTTACTGATGACGGCGGAAAGACATGGAAGAACACCGCACAGAATATTAAGGGGTTGCCAAGAAATGCCTGGATACCGCAGATCACTGCCTCGCTCTATGACCCAAAAGAAGCTTTTGTGGTAGTGAACGATTACCGGCAGGGAGACAACGCAGCTTACCTTTATCAGACAAAAGACTCAGGCAAAAGTTGGAAAAGGATCATTGATGACACAGATGTCCGGGGATATGTGTTGTGCTTTATACAGGATCCCATTGAGCCGCGACTGATGTTTGCAGGGACTGAATACGGTCTTTATGTCTCATTCGATGGCGGCGAGGCCTGGAACAAATGGAACAGCGGTTATCCGACCGTTTCAACATATGACCTGGCCATTCAGCCTCGCGAGAACGATCTCATTATCGGCACCTTCGGTCGTGGACTCTGGGTGCTTGACGACATACGCCCTCTGCGGGCGCTGGCGAGCCAGGGCACCGGACTCCTGTCAAGCAAACTGACCACCTTTGAAGCACCAGATGCTTATCTTGCCTCAGCAAAAAACCTTCCGGGGTATTACTTCTCCGGTGATGCAATATTCATGGGTGACAACCGTGAGCGGGGAGCTATGATCTCATTCTTTGCTTCTGAAGATACCGGTAAAGTTGCAGTGGAGATTAAGGACGGAGACGGAAAAACAATCCGGTCGACAGATATTGATGCGACGAAAGGATTTAACCGGTTCATCTGGGGTTTTGATCGTAATCCGTTACCTCAGGCAACTAATATCACCGAGCCACCTCAGGACCGGAGGGGCAGATATTCAAGGCATTTCGTAGGCATTTCCCTGCCAGGCACCTATAGTGTCGTACTGAAAAGAGGTGAGGCCACGGCTGAGACCAGGGTGACCGTTAAACCTGATCCGCGCATGGCCGGGCAGGACTTCGATGCAATGAGGAAAAACATAGAGACAGCTGAAGCGTTTTCTTTGCGCGTAAATGATTTGAATAAGAAACTGAAAACCGTGAAAGAGATAAAAGAGAGTGTGGCTAAGGGTGATGAGTTAATTGCAAAATCACCTTCGTTCGCCGAAGCAGTCTCAGGCACACATAATGTTGTCAAAGAGGAGCTTAAAAAGCTTGAAGAAGCCCTGGACAAGAAACCTGACGGATTGATCTCAAAGATCAATGGTTACCGGTCCCTGTTGATGACAACGGGGTCGCTGTCGCAGCAGGAAGAGAAGAATTATGCCGATGCCGAAGTTGCCCTTGTACAAGCAAATACAAGTATTGATGAGTTTATTAACGGCCCGTGGGCGAAATACACAGAAGCACTCAGGCTGGTAACCCTGACAGGGGATCAGGTGATCATAAAATAATGCAGAAACACCCAAAATGGGAATCCCGGCACTTTCCGCAGAAACAAAGCTTGTTATTTCCTGGCTTTAATGAGCTCTACTACTTCTATCTCAAAAAGAAGTGGAGAATAGCCTGGTATGATGGTTCTATAACCATAGAGAGGGTCATACACGGAGTATCCGCTGCTACCGTAGCCAAGTCTGGATGGTATCAGCAACTTGGCTTTTGTTCCCAACTGCATATAAGTAAGACCAATTGACCAGCCATCGATAACATATGATCCAACCCTGAATCTGAAAGGAACAGTCGGCGCAAGGTTTGAATCTATCTCATTTCCATCGAGGAACATCAGTTTATAATGGACACCGACGGAGTCGCCTGTCTCAATGTATTCTCCGCTGCCAGGTACAAGTTCAATATAATACAAACCATGTTTATCAGGGGCAACTGTGATATTATTATCCGCAACATAGTCAGCTATAATGCTCTTCTCCTCTTCCTCATATTTCTTTGACGGGTTGCACGAAACGGCTATAACAGCAAGGCCTACAAGCAGTGCTGCATTAATTTTATCTCTCATGGAAGTTTTGATCATATTCCGATCTTCTACAAATTTCGTTCCAAACTAAATGACTTCCTTTATTCTTATCCTGTATATCAGTATGGATCTTCCCGGTATTTTCCCTCCGTCACCTGTTATTCCGTGAGCCAGGTAAGGAGGTATGATGAAGATGTAATCGCTGCCGGTCTTCATCAACTGGATCCCCTCTGTCACTCCCCTTTCCACCCCTTCATACCCCACTCTGAGTGAATTTGAACCACTGTAGCAAGGATTACCATTGATCAGGCTGCACTCAAAATCGTAAGTGACTTTATCACCCGTCTTTATAGCTTCTCCCCTTCCCTTTTCAAGTA
>JADGPV010000057.1 GCA_017882245.1 Bacteroidales bacterium
CCTTGTCTTATGTCAAGAGCCACATCGTATATTCTGCCCTGTATAACCCTTATCAGTTTTGCCTGGGCGAACGGTTCTTCCTGATAATGCAATCCCCTTATCACACCTCTGGATGAGCTGGATTCATTATCCTGAACAGGCTCGTAAGTAATATTATTCAACCAGAACTTCTGGTTATTGTAACTCTCGAAAAAATAACCACGTGCATCGTTAAAAACATCAGGTTCAATTATCAGCAACCCGGGAAATTTTGTTTTCAGTACTTTCATTACTTGAATTTTTCGTTTGCCACTTTAAGGAGATACTGACCGTACTGGCTTTTTGCCAGTGGTCTTGCCAGCTCGACAAGCATCTCTCTTGTTATAAAGCCGCTCTTATAAGCTATCTCCTCGATGCAGGAAGCACTCAGTCCCTGTCTCTGCTCCAGTGTAGCGATGAAGTTCGAAGCCTGCAGAAGGCTGTCGAAGGTACCCGTGTCGAGCCATGCCATGCCGCGCCCGAGAAGCTTAACCTCCAGCAGTCCTTCATTCAGGTAAAGCCTGTTCAGGTCTGTTATCTCGAGCTCACCGCGGTGCGAGGGTTTCAAGCCACGGGCACGTGATGCTACAGTGTTGTCGTAGAAATATAGTCCTGTGACAGCATAGTTCGATCTTGGTTTTACCGGTTTCTCTTCAATGCTGATGGCTTTGAAATTCTTATCAAATTCAACAACGCCATACCGTTCCGGGTCATTTACCTCATAGCCGAACACAACAGCGCCCTCCTTCAGTGCTGCAGCCTGCCTGAGTATCCCTGCAAGGCCCTGACCATAGAAGATGTTGTCTCCCAGTATCATGCAGACCTTTTCTTTCCCGATAAAATCTTCACCGATTATGAATGCCTGTGCCAGTCCTTCAGGTGCCGGTTGCTCGCCGTAAGAGAACTTCATTCCGAGCCTTGAGCCATCACCCAGAAGTGCACGGAAGTTAGGCAGGTCACGGATGGTTGAAATAATCAGCACATCACGTATACCAGCAAGCATCAATGCTGAGAGCGGGTAATAGATCATGGGTTTGTCATAGACCGGAAGAAGCTGTTTTGATATTGCCTCCGTGATCGGGTGAAGCCTTGTTCCGGCACCGCCGGCAAGAATTATGCCTTTCATTTGATTGTTGTTTCTAAAATATGGTTTATCTGCGTCCGATGCCGTAATATTCAAATCCGCTTTTTCTCAGCTCTGCCGGGTCATAAACATTTCTTCCGTCAAAGATTACCTTGTTTCTGAGTTTACCCGATACCTCCTCCCAGTCAGGGAGCCTGAATTCAGCCCACTCTGTCATAAGCAGCAGGGCATCAGCGCCTTCTGTAGCCTGATATGGGTCACTGGCATAGGTTATCTTGTCTCCGAACTTTTCTTTTATTTCCGGCATTCCAGCCGGGTCGTAAACTTGCACGGAAGCACCGGCTTCAAGAAGCTTCAGGATCAATACAATGGAGGGTGATTCACGGGTATCGTCAGTCTGAGGCTTGAAAGTCAGTCCCCATACTGCAAATACAAGTCCTCCAAGTTCATTGCCGAAATGTTCTTTTATTTTGTCGAGAATGCGGCTTTTCTGCAGTTCGTTGGTACGGTCAACAGCTTTGATCACATTCATCGAATAGCCCTTTTCTTCGGCGGTACGGATGAGTGCCTTAATGTCTTTGGGGAAACATGATCCGCCGTAACCCACACCGGGATAAAGGAATTTATTGCCTATCCTGCTATCGCTACCGATACCTTTTCTTACCAGGTTGACATCTGCGCCCAGGATATCGCACAGATTGGCGATCTCGTTTATGAAGCTGATTCTTGTTGCAAGCATTGCGTTGGCAGCATACTTTGTCAGCTCGGCTGAAGATATATCCATGAAAAGGATAGGGTGCTGATTAAGGATAAACGGTTTATACAATTTACGCATTATCTCCCCGGCCCGGTCTGAATCAATCCCGATAACTATTCTTTCCGGCCTGAGAAAGTCTTCAACAGCGTCACCTTCCTTGAGGAATTCAGGATTGGATGCGACATCAAAAGGTATTTCCCTGTTTCTTTTTCGAAGCTCCTCCTTAACGGCGTTGCGGACAAGTTCGGCGGAACCTACAGGCACGGTTGATTTTGTCACAACGACCAGGTAATCATTCATCAGACGGCCTATCTCATGTGCCACTTCGAGCAAATGAGTGAGATCGGCACTTCCGTCCTCTTCGGGAGGGGTATCTACGGTTATGAATACTACCTCACATTTATCAAGTGCTTCTGAAAGGTCAGAAGTAAAAAAGAGATGACCCTTTTCAGCATTACGCCGTATCATCGTCTCAAGTCCCGGCTCATAGATGGGAGGTTTTGCCATTCGCAGAAGGCTGACCTTTTCCGTGTCGATATCGACACATGTCACTGTCACGCCGGTCTCAGCGAAACAGGTTCCGGTAACCAGGCCCACGTAACCTGTTCCAACAACAGCTATCCTCATAATTTATTTAAGATTAATTCAGAACACAAAAATAGAAAAAAGTGTCAATCAAATAAATGACGGGCCTGTACCGCTGTCTTTAATTTCTTACAGTCTGAAAATCTGCTGCTTGTTCATGCCGGAAATTAAAAAATTACTATCTTTGTGCGCAATTTTTAAACAACATAATGTCTAACTTATTAAATTTCAATTAATTTATTTAACTCATGACTGAAAAGAAAGAGAAGGTCGAGAAAAAAGCAAAAGAAGACCTCAAAATTACAGAAGCCAGTGCAGAAAATGTCAAATCAGCTGAAGTCGTAACCGAATCAGCAGGCGAAATGGTTGCTGAAGAAAAGCCAATTCTCAAAGCTAAAAAAGAAAAAAAGGTGAGGGCTAACGAGCCGACTGTCGCAGCAGGCACTGCAGCAGGTACATCACCTGAAGAATTTGACTGGGATGCGTATGAAAAAGACGGATACTCAACCGAAAAGACATACGCAGATCAGGAAAAACTTTATGAAAAGACACTTTCAACCGTTGCAGTGGATGAAGTGGTTGATGGAACAGTGATCTCAATGAATAACCGCGAAGTGGTTATCAATATCGGACAGAAATCTGAGGGAGTGGTAAGTCTGAATGAATTCCGTTACAATCCTGACCTGAAGGTTGGTGATAAGGTGGAGGTTTACGTTGAGAGCCAGGAAGACAAGAAAGGCCAGCTGGTGCTGTCACATAAAAAAGCCAGAGCTTACAATTCATGGGACAGGGTCAACTCTGCCCTTGAGAATAATGAGATCATCACCGGTTACATCAAATGCCGTACAAAAGGCGGTATGATCGTTGATGTATTCGGTATCGAATCATTCCTCCCGGGTTCTCAGATAGATGTGAAGCCGATACGCGACTATGATGTGTATGTAGGCAAGACCATGGAATTCCGTGTTGTCAAGATCAACCAGGAGTTCAAGAACGTTGTAGTGTCTCACAAAGCTCTCATTGAAGCTGAGCTTGAGCAGCAGAAGAAAGAGATTATCTCCAAACTTGAAAAAGGACAGGTCCTTGAGGGAACTGTTAAGAATATTACCTCCTATGGTGTCTTCATTGACCTCGGCGGTGTTGACGGTCTGATCCACATCACTGACCTCTCATGGGGCAGGGTAAACCATCCTGAGGAGATAGTTCAGCTCGACCAGAAGCTGAATGTTGTTATACTTGATTTCGATGATGAGAAGAAAAGGATCGCTCTAGGTCTGAAGCAGCTTACTCCGCACCCGTGGGATTCC
>JADGPV010000058.1 GCA_017882245.1 Bacteroidales bacterium
ATAATCACCCTATTCGGTGCCTTAAGTAATGCAGAAGTTGCAGGATTACTGGCAGATACCGGAGGCGATTTCATCTATTTCAAAAAAATCTATAACCGGTTTTTTGCATTTTTATACGGATGGTCACTCTTTACAGTCATTCAGACTGCAACGATCTCCTCCCTGGCATATGTTTTTGCCCAGTCTCTGAACAGTATTATTCCCATACCTCATGTTTTTGCCTCCTTGCAGCATTTTTCCATTGGAGGTGTATTCTCTCCTTTTCAGGATTTTGGAGTAAAGCTGACAGCTATTCTGCTGATTTTGATTCTGACATTCCTCAATATCTCCGGTCTGAAAAGCGGGGCAGGAGTCAGCAAAGCCATCTTGTTTATGGTATTTGCAGGGCTCCTGCTTATAGTTGTTTTTGGTCTGGGAAACATGGGCCCACGGCCTGCAAATTATATGGATCCCGGAGAGATAACAAGAGGAGCCGTAACTCTTTCATCCTTTTATACTGCCATGCTGGCAGCTTTCTGGGCTTACCAGGGGTGGGTCTCCGTCGGATTTATAGGCGGAGAGGTTAAAAACGCACGGAACACTATCCCGCGAGGAATCATGATTGGAGTCTTAATTGTAATACTCATCTACGTTCTTGTCAATGTTACTTACCTGACACTCCTCTCCATTCCTCAATTGGTCAATATTAATCAGTCAGGCAACCAGATTGCGGCTATTGAAGCCGTAAGGGTTTTCTGGGGGACAGGAGGTGTCACGTTCATATCATTGCTGATAATGGTCACAACACTTGGCTGTACCAACGCCAGCATCCTGACAGGTGCCAGGCCATATTACGCTATGGCCCGCGAAAAGCTTTTCTTTTCAGGCATTGGAAAGCTTAACAGAGCAAATGTGCCGGGCAATTCGCTTTTATGCCAGGGGATATGGGCGTCTGTACTTGTCCTGTCAGGAACCTTCGACCAGCTTACGGATATGATTATCTTTGCGGTCTTCATATTTTACGGAGCCACCTCTCTGGGTGTATTTATATTGCGGCGAAGGATGCCCGATGCACAGCGACCTTATAAAGTATGGGCGTATCCTGTGGTGCCGGCAGTCTATATAATTTTCTGCATCGGCCTGTTCTTCAACACAATTATGACACGGCCCCGGGAGGCAGCCTTGGGGATGATCCTCATTTTATCGGGGATACCGGTATATATTTTCCTGAGAAGGAGGTTTTCAAAAGCGGATGGCGATTTAGGGGGTTGAGTTAAAGATGGGTCATGTTGGGGGATGCAGACGCTTGTGAAACCAGTTACGCACCGATCGCATCGTTTCAGCCTGGTATGGCGGTGCCTGACGGTGGCAGGAGGATCTCTCCTCGCTGTTTACAGGCGCTCCCCATCGGATTTCAATTCCGTCATTAGGATTATAGGCCATCTCGAAAGCATCCCTTCTTGAAAGTATCTCCGCCATGGTTAGTTTTTCTATTGATCCGTTTGAGCGGGTATAACTGATAGATATTTCTGAAGTTTTTTTATCCAGTATCGATTGAAGCTTCGCTTTAATTTCCTCAGGAGAGCCCAACCTGGAAGTATTGAAATCCTGAGGTGAGTGAGCCGCCACATCCGGAAAACCGAGAACAGCATCCATTGCAATAAGCAGCCTCAGGTCGCGGTTTGGTGTTGAAAAGTTCTCCCATTGTCCGCCTGCCAGAAAAATACCAGCAGCACTCGAGGGCATTGGGATAACGGATCCCGGATGAGCTTGCTGATAAGTTTCACCGTTAGCTACCGAAATAATACGTACAAGAAGCTGTTCGTGAAGGGCATCGATCAGGCCAAGAAGTGCAGATTCAGAATCAAGCGGCTTTGGGTTTATCAGCCGCTCCATGGTGTGGTAGAAATTATCACTTTGCATCTTCCTCTGTTGAAGTGAAAAGGGAACGAAACCTGTGGCTTCATTAAGTTCACTGTTTTGCATAAGAGTAAGGGTTTTATCACGAAATGAAATCGGCCGAAAAGCCTTAAACCCAGGCTCTCCGATCACTTCTGAAGTATTAAACAGAAAATTACCCTTCCAGAACCTCTTAATTCCTACCGTCCCGTCTGGCTGGGCATCTGCCGCTAGCAGTAATCCGGTATGTCCTGAGGTTTGAGGTACCCAGCCGATTATTGTCAGGGTATGCCCGTAAGGATCTGCATAAACCGTACCCGGAAGAAGGGCTCTTCGCTCAAGAGGGACAGGGTAATAATCAGAATTCTGATCATCGAGACCTGTTCGGGCTGTACCTGAATGAACATCATTCATAACCCTTCTGAGAAACAAGTTGAAGGACTGTACCAGATCGGTTTTCGCGTTTGGGGTTTCATTTGTAATCCATGTGCTGGCCCTCGGACTACGCACCATGCTCCCCCTGTCGCAAATGTGGTAGCCAAAGGGAAGCCCGAGCTTCCACGAAAAATAAGCCCTCAGGAAGAATGGGTTATCGGCACAGTCAGGCTGCATTATCACCCTGTTTTTTCCTTTTGGGTCATCTTCCCCTAGAGAGAGGTAGTTATAAAGGAAATTTTGATCCTGGTTCTGCATGACTTCGTGAAGGGCAGCCCAGGATTTATTTTCCTCGACGCCAAAGAACAAAGCGTTTATCCAGGCAGAGTACATTGCTTCCGTACCGCTGTCCCACCCTTTGACGGTTTTCCAGACTACACCCGGAGGCTGAGTCGCCTTTGATGCTGCTATGATAAACCCGAGACTGACTACCTCTTTTTTATCTGCAGTCACGACTACCTTATAACTGCCGGCAGGACTTCCCGTAAAATCATCTATCCGCCAGTAGGGCAATTGATTGTCCGATATGCCTTTTACCGGTTTCAGAACACCTGCAGGACCGGACAATATGATACTTGCATTACCTGAACCTTTTCCTCCTGTGGCAAGAATCCGGAATGGCTCGCCCGGTGCCGGATTTTTTGGCAAAATGAGCAAAGTGTAAACATGCGGGAATTTATCAGGAGTTTCAGCCTCCTGAATAGAATCTGAAGTTACATAAGACGATAAATTCTTGCTCCTTGTATTGCTACTGTTGCAGGATACCAGGCAAATAAATATACCATTTATGATCAGTAGTGAGATCAGGGAACATATCTTTTTTCCGGCTATTATCACCCTGATGATTGTTTTTTTTACTCCACTTTGAATAACTATGAGCAAAGATAAATAAAAACAGATATACAGCACTCGGGTGAGAGAACAGTTCTGTAAAGTAGAGAGTATGCACTTTCCCTATGCCGAACAAACCTCCTTCCTGGCAATTCTTTGTTAGTATTCATTCTATTATGCTTGATTTATTGAACATTATTTAGTAAATTATGTTTTTTAAAAAACATTATAAATAATCTGACTTTCTCCAATTCTGGATGTACTGCCAGATGGTCATAGAATTAAAGAGGATACTCTGATGATAATCTGACCTGATATTCGAAAGCCAGCAGTTTCAGTAAAAAGACAATGGGCAAGCTATCATTTAAGACCTTGTTCCTGTTAACCGGATTGATAATTGTTCCTGTTGCACAAGGCCAGACTTTAC
>JADGPV010000059.1 GCA_017882245.1 Bacteroidales bacterium
AAAGTTCAGCCTTCCTTTTTATCAGGCTCTTTTGTTTTGTGGTGAACGCCCTCTTTGCTAATTTTGCATCCTCAGATCATTTTGATGGCCAGCACCGTCTTCAGAGATTTTTACAGGCAGCACCCTTCCTTTGTCAGGCTTGAGAAGCTTCTCAACGGTGACGGCAAAGATCCGTTGATAATCAACGGCCTGACGGGCTCGGCAAAAGCCATTGTGATGGCCGGGGCACTATCACAGAAGCCGACAACTCACGTTGTCATCCTTCCTGAAAAAGAGGATGCAGCCTATTTTTATAATGACCTCACTTCACTCATAGGAGAAGAGACAATCTTTTTCTTCCCTGGCACCTACAAGAGGTCAGTGATGTATGACCAGACCGAACCCGCAAATATTATCCTCAGGGCTGAAGTGCTGAATTTCCTTGGGTCAGGAAAGAGAAAATGCATTATTGTGACCTATCCTGAGTCAATAATGGAAAAGGTGGTCAGCAAGAGCAACCTTAAGAAAAACACCCTCTCCATCAGGAAAGGAGACCATCTTTCAATTGAATTCCTCGAGGAGGTTCTCAGAGAATACAATTTCATCAGAACTGATTTTGTATATGAGCCGGGGCAATATTCTGTCAGGGGCAGTATCACTGATCTCTTCTCATTCTCGGCGGATAAGCCTTACAGGATTGACTTCTTCGGTGAGGAGGTTGACTCGATACGCTCCTTCAGTCCTGATGATCAGCTCTCACTGCAGCTTCATGATGAGATACAGGTTATCCCTGACATTCAGGAGCTTTCCCTCCATGAGAGCACCGATAGCTTCATTGATTTTATACCTCCTTCATCAATAATTTGGAGCGAAAACTTCGACTTTATAATTGAGAAGACCGACAACATCTGGTCTCAGGCCCGGACCCGGAGCAGCAAGGGAGAGATAACTGACCGCCGCGAAATAATCATCACCGGCCGGCGTCTTGAAGAGCTCTGCTCTCAGCACCGCCATATCTACTTCGGTAAAGGCAGGGGAGAGAGCGATACTGTTACCATCTCATTCCGGACTGAGCCACAGCCCTCTTTCAATAAGAACTTCGAGCTTCTGACGACGAAGCTTATAGCCAACAAAAAAGAGGGATACCGCAGTTTTATTGTCTCTGAGAGCGAAGTTCAGGAAGAGCGGCTGAAGGAGATCTTTGCCGAGACTGATCCGGCTGCTGAATTCACACCGTTGCTGCTCAACCTGCATCAGGGCTTCACTGACCACGATCTGAAAATTTCTGTCTACACCGATCACCAGATCTTCGATCGTTATCATAAGTTCAAAATAAGGGGATTCTTTACGCGCCGTGACAGCATGACTGTCAGGGAGCTGACAGATCTCAATCCGGGAGATTATGTGGTTCATGTTGATCACGGTATAGGCAGGTTCGGAGGGCTGGAGAAGATAGAGGTCAATGGCCATATGCAGGAGGCTATAAAGCTTGTCTTCCGTGACAATGACATCCTCTTTGTGGGTATTCATGCACTTCACCGCATATCAAAATATAAAGGCAAGGATGACACTCCGCCACGAATAAGCAAGCTCGGTACAGGAGCATGGCAGAAGCTGAAGCAGAGCACCAAGACAAAGGTGAAAGATATTGCCCGTGACCTGATAAAGCTCTACGCCATAAGAAAAGCATCGGGCGGGTTTGCCTATTCACCTGATTCTTATCTCCAGCGCGAGCTTGAGGCCTCATTCATTTATGAGGACACACCTGATCAGCTGGCCAGTACACTGGCTGTCAAGGAGGATATGGAAGCAGCCACACCCATGGACCGTCTTGTGTGCGGAGATGTAGGTTTCGGGAAGACCGAGATTGCCATCAGAGCGGCATTCAAGGCAGCTACGGACGGAAAACAGACGGCCGTGCTCGTGCCGACAACTATCCTCGCACTTCAACATTACAAGACATTCACCTCGAGGCTTGAGAGCTTTCCCTGCCGGGTTGATTATATCAGCAGGCACCGCAAACCCTCAGAACAAAAGAAGATCCTGAAACAACTGGCTGATGGTTCGATAGATATCATTGTGGGCACACATAAGCTGACCGGCAAAGAAGTCAAATTCAAAGACCTGGGACTTCTGGTAATCGATGAGGAACAGCGTTTTGGCGTGGCCGTAAAAGAGAGGCTGAAAAAGCTGAAAGCAGGGGTTGACACCCTTACTCTTACTGCAACACCCATCCCTCGCACACTGCAGTTTTCGCTTATGGGCGCACGTGACCTGTCAGTTATTACTACACCGCCGCCAAACAGGATGCCGATCATCACCGAGCTGCACGGCTTCAATGAAGACATAATACGCGAAGGCATCGTCTATGAAGTAAGCCGTAACGGACAGGTGTTCTTTATCAATAACAGAATTGAAAATATCAGGGAGGTACAGGATACGATTAAGCGCATCTGCCCGGGCATAAAAACAGCTGTGGTACACGGAAAGATGGAAGGTGCTGAGATTGAAAACGTTATGTCTGACTTCATCAGGGGTGACTATGACGTCCTGATTGCCACAACTATTATCGAGTCCGGCCTTGATATACCAAACGCCAACACTATTTTTATCAATGATGCCCACACCTTCGGTCTGTCTGAGTTACACCAGCTGCGCGGAAGAGTCGGGAGGTCAAATAAAAAGGCTTTCTGCTACCTTCTGACACCGCCCCTTTCATCACTGACGAACGAAGCCAGAAGAAGACTAAAAGCCATAGAGGAAAACTATGAACTAGGCAGCGGGTTTAACATTGCGCTTCAGGATCTTGACATTCGGGGTGCCGGGAACCTGCTCGGAGGTGAACAGAGTGGTTTTATCGCAGATGTCGGATATGAAACCTACCAGAAGATCCTTAACGAAGCAGTCATGGAACTCAAACAGGATGAATTCGGCGATCTTTTTCCCGCACCAGGGAAAAAGAACATCACTGAGCCAATTGAGAAAACGGGGCAGTTTGTGCCTGATGTCACTGTTGATACTGATCTCGAGATAATGTTCCCTGATGAATATGTATCAAGCATCCCGGAGAGGATCAGGCTTTATAAAGAGCTGAATGAGATCAGGGATGAGACCGCTCTTTCGGCCTACGAGACGCATCTGAAAGACCGCTTCGGACCATTGCCCCACTCAGCCCTGGCACTTCTTGACCTCGTAAGACTGAAATGGATCGCTTCGGAAACTGGTATTGAAAAAATAATACTTAAAAATGATATTCTGGTTGCTAACTTTGTAAATGATCCGTCATCAAATTTCTACCGCAGTCCTCTCTTTCTCTCGGTAATGAACTTTGTGAACAGGAAACAAGGAAACATGACCGTAAAACAGAACAATAACAAATTAAGTCTGACTGTGCGCGATGTATCATCAGTTGCTCAGGCAATTGCTCTGTTTAATAAGATACAGTCCTTTCACTTATCAACAATAAAACCTCCGGTGAATTAATGAATCTAGCAATCGATATAGGGAATACCAGCACAAAAGTCGCATTATATGAAGGAAGTGTGGTTATCAGTAAGGAACGGATTAAATCTCCTGATCCGGAAGCGATCGGAAGCTTTATTGGTAACAAGACCATAAGCAGAGTTATTATATCGAGTGTAAGTCACGATCCGTCAGCTCTGCTTGATTTTCTATCGGACCAAGCTGAGGTTATTCACCGGCTGACATGGCAGTCGCATTATCCCTTCAGGATAGACTACGAGACACCGGAGACGCTGGGTGTTGACCGTCTCGCTGCCGCCGCCGGGGCAATCCTCCATCACCCCGGTTCGGACTATCTCGTGATTGATGCAGGGAGCGCATTGACTCTTGATCTGGTGGCCGGAGGAGCTTTCTCGGGCGGGAGCATATCTCCGGGACTGTCAATGAGATTTCGCGCACTTCATGAATTCACCGGCCGGTTACCACTGCTTAATGCAGGCAAAGGCTTCTCTTTCCCAGGCAAATCAACAAAAGACGCAATCACCGGAGGCGTGGTCATGGGACTGGTATTTGAAATAAATGAGTATATTCGCACTTTCGAAGAAAGATACAGGAAACTAATCACAGTTATCACAGGCGGTGACAGTGAGATTATAGCCTCGCTTACCTGCAGGAAAATGTTGTTTCACCCTGACCTGGTGACTGATGGTTTAAATTATTTGCTTGATTATAATGCATAATACCAGAAGACTTAGCCTGATATGTCTCTTTGCTCTCCTTGCGGTAGCAGTAGCAGGCCAAAAAAATATCTCCTCGCCGTACGGACGATACGGTGTTGGTAACCTGAGTTCGCAGGGCACATTCAGAACGCTTGCCATGGGCGGTATAAGCAGTGGCATAAGAAATAACCTGACTCTGAACTACCAGACACCAGCCTCATACAGCAGCATTGATACGGCATCATTTATTTTTGACTTTGGCCTTGATTACGGAGTCGTCAGGCTGAATGACGGCGACCTGAATTATTATTCATCAGACCTGAACTTCTCGCATCTTCTTTTGGGATTCCCAATTATGAAAGGATTTGGTGTCAGTGCAGGTATCATGCCTTTCAGTAACGGTAACTACATTATTTCGGATACATTTTCACCTGATATGCCCGGATTAGATGTGGCAGGTACGTTAACCGAAACGCATAAAGGAGTCGGTGGTTATCAGAAAGCTGTCATTGGCACAGGCTACAGCCTTTTCAGGTATCTGTCGGTGGGGATGAATGCATTCATTATTTTTGGCGACATCACCAGATACAATGAATTTGCCTTCGGCACCAACAGTAGCTTTAACACCAGAAAACAGAGCACCAATTCGCTGGTTGGAATTGGTTATGAGGCTTCCATGCAATTGATGGTTCCTCTGCCAGAGAGAAGATTTGTCAATGCAGGGCTGACATATACACCCGGTATGAATCTCCGGACTACAAATGATGAAATGGTAATGAGGTATTCATATATCCAGACTTCCTTGCTGGCATTTGATACCATCTATTATGATCAGACTGATACCACCAGCCGTTTTCCGTATACGATCAGAGGAGGAATATCTTTCGGGAAAGAGGATAAGCTGACTGTCGGGGCTGATATAGTTTATTCAGCATGGTCTAAAGCATCATTGCCAGGCAATTACGGTACTTATGCAAACGCAATCTCGCTTAATGCAGGTGCTGAATATATACCTGACAAATACTCTAATTACAGTTACTTTAATCGTATAGAATACCGCATTGGCTGCCACTATGATGAGAGTTATGCTCTCTACGGTGGTACCAAGGTCAAACAGTACGGTTTAACTCTTGGAGCAGGCATACCCCTGAGAAAATCGAGATCAAGGATTTCTGTGTATGTTGATCTGTCAACAAGGGGCAGTACTGATGGCGGCCTCTACAAAGAATCCATGCTTACGGCCGGACTCAGTCTCAATCTTTTTGACCTCTGGTTCCTTAAAGCCAAATATGATTAAAACTGGCACGGGGAAATGAAGAGAATAATAAACATGATTCTCGCGGGAGCAGCCCTGATCAGCGTAGTTACTTTGCTTTCATCATGTGAGAAGAAACAAGAGGTTGTCAAGGATCTCCAGATCAAAGACCTGCCTTCACTCTCAGGGAGAAATGTTGAGACAATGTATTCTGACTCGGGCAAGGTCACCCTTGTAATCCGTACGCCCCTGATACAGCAGTTCACAGAAAAGGATGACCCTCATACCCTGTTCCCCGAAGGACTTACCGTGCTCTTTTATAACAAGAAACCGGTACCACAGGCAAGCCTGACCGCTCACTATGCCCGTTACACGGATAAAGATGATCAATGGGAACTGCGTGACAGTGTAGTGGCTGTCAACCCTGCAGGTGACATACTTGAAACTGAATTGCTCTTCTGGAGTGAACCCAAAGAAAGAGTCTGGTCTGATCGGTTTGTAAGGTTCAAGCGCGGCGATCAGATCATTATGGGTACCGGATTTGAATCTGATCCAAGCCTTACAAAATGGAGTATTAAAAATGTCACCGGTACCATATATATTCAAAATGAACAAAAAAGCTCTAATGCTGATTGAAATTATCTGGGTCTTACTTGGTCTGCTATGCCTTGGTATAGCCACCAGGGAGATTATCATTAATGGCTTCAGCCGGGCATGGCTCTTCCTGATTATGTCAGCTGCCGCTTTCGTACTTGCGGGGATACGCGACAGACAGCGGAAAAAAATGTAATTTTGGGCTATGAACTCCGTGGTGATCATTCCGTTTGCAATACTTCTTGCAGCTTTTTTCTCAGCAATGGAGCTCTCCTTCATTGCATCGAACAAGCTGCGGATTGAGCTTGACCGTAAACAGGGCCAATTCGGATCAGGGATAATATCGGTATATACACGAAATCCCGGTCAGTATATTGCCACAATGCTTATCGGTATCAGCAC
>JADGPV010000060.1 GCA_017882245.1 Bacteroidales bacterium
GACTTATGGAGGAAGGGAGGAGGGCCACAACCCTGAAGCCAAAATGGATTATGGTAGCCTGATATATATATCCCTTCAACGCTCAAAAAATGCACGTGAAGTAATTTATACAATGGTCACACTAACTGAGAAATACGGATACTGCAGTGAAGGAGAATCTTTCTCAATATCTGATCCCAATGAAGTCTGGATCATGGAAGTCATTGGCAAGGGACCAGGAACGTTGGGATTCTCATTTGTTGCACGGAGAATACCGGATGGGTATATTTCAGGTCACGCCAACCAGGCAAGAATACAGACATTCCCTCTGGCTGACGGAAAAACCTCAATTACATCAAAAGAGATTGCAAAGGTTTTCAATCCGGAAGTGGAGACAGTATATTCATATGATATTGCTGACGTGGCCCGCAAGTTCGGATGGTATAACGGCACCGACGCCGATTTCAGCTTCAGTGATGTATTTCAACCTGTTACTTTCAGCGGAGCCCGCGCCTGTGAGGCACGCGTATGGACAGGATTCAACAAAGTCAACAACTCAATGGGAGAATATCTTGACTATGCCCTTGGCCATAACCTTAAACACAGAATGCCTCTCTGGATAAAACCGGATAATAAACTAAGCCTTGATGATGTCTTCGGCATGATGAGGGACTATTTTCAGGGGACACCCATGGACATGACACAAGACATAGGCGCTGGTCCTTTTAAATGCACGGTAAGATGGAGACCTATGACCTGGAGCGTGGACGGCGTGAATTATATAAATGAAAGAGCCATATCCACGCAGCAGACAGGTTTCTCATTTATTACCCAGAGTCGTAGCTGGCTGCCTGACCCTGTTGGAGGTATACTTTGGTTCGGCGTTGATGATACCTTCTATACCGTTTATACTCCCATGTACTGCGGTATGACAGCCGTTCCCAAATCATTTGCAGTAGGCAACGGCGATATGATGACATACAGTGAAACATCAGGCTTCTGGACTTTCAATGAAGTGACGAATTTTGTCTACAGCAGGGCCAGCGTCATGACCCCTGACCTCCAGGCAAAACAAAAAGAGCTTGAACATAAATATATGGCTGAGACTGCCGATGTTGATAAAACTGCATCAGCGCTGTACAAAAAATCTCCAAAGGAAGCCCTTGCCTACGTGACGGACTATTCAGTAAAAGCAGGCGATTATACTGTAAGTCAGTGGCGCGAATTGTACAAATTCCTCTTTACCAAATATATGGATGGCAATGTCAAAACAAAGAATCCTCCTAAAGAGGGCTATAAGTTTGTCAACCCGACTCTGCTGCAACCCGGCTATCCTGAGGAGTGGTACCGGCGGATTGCGGAGGATGCAGGTGATAAGATAAGGCAGCCCGAAGATGCAGGTCATTAATTAATCGCTATTTTCTCGGATTGTTTTGAGGATAATAAAAATTAATTTCTATCTTTGCGACCGATTTTGAAAAGAGTAGATAACACAAATTTTTTTTGCGATGGACTTAATGAAAGTAGTTGAAAAGGAGTACGCTGTAAAGAGTGAGTTTCCAAAATTCAAAGCCGGAGACACTGTTACAGTACACTATAAAATCAAGGAAGGTAACAAAGAGAGGATACAGCAGTATCGCGGCGTGGTCATGCAGAGATCAGGCACCGGTATGACTGCAACCTTCACGGTTCGTAAAATGTCAGGTAATATAGGAGTTGAAAGAATATTCCCTGTGTCATCCCCTTTTATCGACAAGGTAGAGGTCAATAAATACGGTAAGGTGCGCAGAGCGAAAATATTCTACCTGAGAAACCTTACCGGCAAGAAAGCACGTATCAGAGAAAAGATATATTAACTGATAGCGGATATGAGAAAGCCACTGAAGAGTGGCTTTTTTCATTTCAGCAACTCGTCTGCCTTTGCTTTGGCTTCCGCGAGTATCTTGTCAGCCCTGGTATTCGCCTCAGTCTCAAGCTGTGCAGCTCTCCTGTCGGCCTCTTTATTAAGCACGTCAGCAGTCTTTTTTGCAGCCATAACTGCAATTGTACCCTTGGATTCTGCATCTTTAATGAGCTTCTTGCCCTGAAGGTCAGCCTCGCTGCGTATAGTTTTGGCTGATGAGGCAGCTTCATTGCGAAGCATGTTCGCCTGATCCTCTGCTTCTTTCAATATCTTGTCAGCCTGCTCCCTGGCAGCATCATTCACCTTCTGCGTAACCTCCTCTTTCACTGCTGTGGTCACAGTTGTTGCTGCACTTGCTCCCTCACTTCCTGCAAAGGATGGAGTAATGACAGGTTTAAGGAAGGTGCCGCCGACCTTAAGGTTGATTTTAATGATTTCCGGCGGGGTAAGATTAAGACCTATTGTGGCAGCCTGGGCTGCAAGTGATCCCATGAGGGCATTGGCCGCCTCACCGAGATCTGCCCTGGGTATCTCGGTCCTGACGACATAGTTAAGTGTCTGGTCAAGTCCCTGGTCGCCGCTGATATTCAGTTTTATGTTTCCGATCTTTGTGTCAAAAGGATTGACAAAGAGCCTGCCGTCATTTATGGCAAATGTCGCCTTCAGGTCTTTTATGGTGTTGCTGTATGCCTGATTAAGCTTCAACACGTTCTTTATCAGGTCGAAGGTTTTTGATTCAAGTATCTGCACCGATTCTGACGATATATTACCGCCACCAGTGATTGTGCCTATGACAGGCATCATATTGCTTCCGAGCAGGCTCTTATACTTTAAACCGACTGTAACATTGCCGCCCAGACCATTCGCTACCGGAGCAAGTTTCTGCACAGTGTTAAAGGTATTGAATGCTTCCTTTATGTTCGCCCTGCTGACAAGCAGATCAGCATCGACCTTCGGCCTGAGGGTATCTCTTGTGTCATAAACCGCATTGAAAAGCAGAGAGCCGCCAAGCGTCTTCATGCCTGCTTTACTGACAGTGACTACGCCGTCTTTAACAATGATACGGCCTTTTACTTCATCAGCAGCAAGCTTGTTAAAAACCAGCCTGTTGATGACTGCATCAAATATGAAATCGATGTTTTTCGGTATCTGGATTACAGCAAGAGAAGTATCATTTTTGCTTGTATCAGATGGCATTTTATCCAGTATCTCATTCAGATCGATTGAATTAGAGGAGAGCGACAGTCTGCCCCTTATAGTATCACCGGAGATAAGGTAAGGTATATAATTCTCAAGTCTTCCTGAGGCTGTGAAGTCACTCTTCTCCCCTACTTTCATCTTCAGCTGACTGAGATCAGCAAAGGCAGGACTGAAGGTAAATGCAGCAGTGTTTATCTTGATGGCAGGGAGTTCAGCCATTTCAACAACCATTTCAGTTAAAGTAAGTGCCCCGTCAGCCTTAAACTGATCATATTTTTTGTTCTCCAGCATTGACATCCTCCCTGCAAGGGCAAGTGAAACGTCCATAACTCCGTTCAGGGTGATGCTGTCGAGGGGTATGGCCTTTTGCAGCTTCGCCAGGTCAATCCTGCCCTTTGCGGCTAAAGAAACTGCAGGGTCGCTGACGGGTGTCGCAAGCTTCATCGTCATGTCAAAAGGATTACCTGCCAGTTCAAAATGGAATTTGCTTACGTCAACAGTGGTGTTATCCATCTTTGTTCCGTCCATCTTCACCTCGCCTTTTACATTGATTGCGGTAATTTTTTCAGGCAGGTCCGGATAGCTGATAACGCCATCATTTACAGCAAGCCTTACATCGACGTCAGGCATGGTGCTGTCGGCATCACTGTATATACCTTTGATAGTACCTTCCAGCGAGACTGTACCCGATGCCCTTAGTTTTTCAAAGTCTTTCATGTATAAGGTCGGCACCAGCGACAGAAGCGACTTGAAGGTGGTCTCCGGGGCATTGAATGCAATGTCGGTGGAGATATCATCACCCGGCATTGCGATCTTTCCTGCAAAGTTCAGAACTATATCATTTATTGTCAATGAGTTATCCTTAAGCACAAATATCATCGAATCTAAATTAGCATCGATGCCGGCACGGAAATTTCCTTTTGCGTCTGTCAGATATTGTATCTTGTCCATCACGAAATTAACCTTGCCGGCATTTAGATTCAGGTCCAGATCAGACTGTGATGCACTCATGTTACCGGACAGATTGAATACTATATCCTCAAGTACAGCGGTAATATCCGACTCCCGGTCTGTATAAAAAATGCGTCCGTCCGTTATACTGAATTTTCGTAATTTCACCTGCATGGGCGTTGCCTGCGACGTCCCTGCAGTGTCTTTCACAACGTCTTCCGGTGTTTCCTTTATGATATCCCAGTTTGCTGTACCATCCTCAAGTACAATTGCATTTATAAGAGTTTGGTTTGCTGAGATCGACTTGATTTCATATGCCTTGCCGCCGAATAAACTCCTGAGATTAAAAATGATAGCTACAGTTTTAGCGGATGTCAGGGTATCTCCATCGAAGCGGTCTGTGCCCGTCACACTCAGGTCTTTGAGCGTGAATGCGGCATCCGGGAATGCCCTGAAGAGGTTCAGTTTATAATCTGCAAATGACACTTTTGCATTGAGCATTCCGTTGATCTCAGTCTCTACCCTGACCTTGATCTTATCCTTGAATGCAACCGGAATTATGAATGCAGCTGCAATTACTATGACAAGTAGTGCCGCAATTGAGATCCCGAATATTTTTATTCCCTTTTTCATGTGTTCCGATAATTGTTTTGAAATCTGCAATATGCGCCTAATCCCGTTGTGTGAATCCGGCTATAAAATTAAACAATAAAAACCGGAAAATATTTTATCTTTGCACCGCAAAGGTCCCGTAGCTTAACTGAATAGAGCATCTGACTACGGATCAGAAGGTTGGGGGTTTGAATCCCTTCGGGATCACAAAAAGTATCCCGCGTCAGCGGGATTTTTTATTTTGAATAAGCTGAAGAAGCGTGCTTCTAATTCTACTCCGTTTACATTACCATTACCACCAAAGCGCAAGCCAATGGCATTTGGATTCACCTGAGCGTTTATATAATAGTTCCTACAAAAAATAACCAATGTAAAAATTAAGACCTTTTTCATAATTGCAGGTAGATTCAAGTTTATTATAGAAAAAGTAATTCCATCCATCCAATTGATTATAATTCGGATAGATGGAAAGTACTCAACCCTAAACCTAACCCATGATCTTTAACACTACAAAGATCGTTGCTCCTGACCGGATACGTATTACACAATTTTTAAAAAAAGTTACATAATTAACATATCAGTTTCATTGTTGTGAGCCTTAACTGCGCGTAATCCGTGCCTACGGGATTTTTTTTAAAAGTTATAATTTAACCTCTCCCCAACCTTTACGGTATTCCCTTTTTACAAATTGATTGGCAGCTTCAAAGTTGGTAATCCGCATATTAGGACCGTCCCATTTATAGTTTATGTACCTACCGGGATAAACAAATCCTTCCTGTTCTCCATAAACAGGATCAATCCTTTTTATCTTTTCGCGGATATTAAAGCTGCGTAACAATAGATTCCCCATCAATACTGTTTCCGTGAGCGGGCCGGCATAACCTTCAAACGGAGAACTCAGTTCACTTTTTCCATAGCCTGCAATACAGGCATCAATCCATTGCCAGTA